>DATFQH010000262.1:0-2230 GCA_035264385.1 Pedobacter sp. | reverse complement strand
AGGCCGTATTGACGATACTTGAGGGCGACGGGGCGAAAGTCACTGGGTTGACGATGAGCACTATGCCAGGCAAAAACTTGCTGAATAATTCTGTTGTCCGGCTGATAAGTGTTGCCTCTGTTGCGTATTTACCTGATTTGTTTTCGTCTTGTACGGTTTCAATCTGAACTTCTGCCCCTGTTGCCGACAGGATGGTGAAAGTAATCTTTGACTGCGTTTTATGCCTGTCTGCCGCTTTACTCAGCTGGCTGATTTCTTCAGCCGTAAGGAGCTCGCTAAGTTTTTCGATTCCAGAAATACTGCTCATGTTTGATTTTTAAAAAGATCCAAATGAAATTTTATGTTGATACGACCTTGGGAAGTTCATAGTTCGCCTTTAAAAGTGATTGTTAGTCAGGCGTAGTGTGCGTCAATTGCGGCACCAATTAAATCTACCGCATTTGAATCCATTTTTCCCTTAAGGATTCGCCAGGAATGATCTGCGCCAGGGCTCAGTACGGCCAGCGTCTCGCTGTCTTTATCGCGCGTTACCTTAAATGTGGTTAGATCCATTGAACTACCTGATGTTCCTTTCTCCACGACGATGGTTAGTGTCATCGGTTCCAAACCTTGGTTGATCTGTACAGTAACCTGAAATACTTCATCCGGCTGTTTCATTCCTCAATTATTAAACTATTGAAGTCCTCAATTATTAAACTATTGAAGTTTAACAATTATCGCAGCAAAAAGTTAGTCGAATACGCTAAGTTTCAGATTAACTTCAAGGCTTTTTTCATTCCTGTTTTTATCTTTGTTACCGAGATGAAAAGTGAGCACATTAAGAATACCTTCGGAAACATTGATATTTATTTGTTGGACCAACTGTTAAAAGGCACGTATGACGCATGCGATACCATACTGGACGCCGGTTGCGGAACAGGGAGAAACCTGCAGTACTTTCTAACAAGTGGCGCAAATGTTTATGGAGTAGATCAAAACCCAGAAGCTATCTCCGGGATCAAAGCGCTTGCCAGCTCAATTTCCAACATCAATCCACAGGAAAATTTTAAAGTAGCCCCGGTGGAAAAATTGCCATTCGAACCAGAAACTTTTGATCTGGTTATCAGCAGTGCCGTACTACACTTCGCAGAAAACCAGACCCATTTCGAAGACATGTTAAATTCCATGTGGCGTGTATTAAAACCTGGAGGGTATTTCTTCTGCCGCCTGGCCTCAGAAATCGGGATCGAATCATTAGTACGGTTTATAGGAAATGGAAGATACATCCTTCCCGATGGATCAGAACGATTCTTAGTGAACCAGGAAATGCTGCTTCGCCTCACCAAAAAAATGGGCGGACAACTTCACGAACCGATCAAGACAACCAACGTTCAAAACATCAGAGCCATGACCACCTGGTGCGTACGCAAATAGGACTGAACGCATCGGTTCATTGATTCATCTGCTTAAAGCATATTTTTTTATAGAATCCTTACAATACATAGTAGTCCGCCTAAAACGATTACCACCAATATGATGAGATAAAAAACGCAGGGGTGAAACAGGCTGTAAATTGTAGGTTTTTCTTCAACAGTAGACAATGCGTCGGTCCTCGCTTGTTTCCTTGCTAAAAGCCTCTGTTTAATTGGCTGGTTTGTAATTGCAGATGGTGAGCGGTGATGGAGCATGATGTAAAATACTAATAATTTTTCGTATCGAAAACCCCAAATGATTTTCCGCTGTTATTGAGTTTGACAGACAGCTTTGTCGATTATACTTGAGGTAGGAAATAATGAATGTGAGCGACTTTATATTGCAGCGCCTGGGTGACTGGAATATACAAAAAATATTTGGCTATCCGGGAGATGGCATTAACGGGTTGCTGGGTGCGCTGAACAGAAACCGGTCGATCCGGTTTATTCAAACGCGCCATGAGGAAATGGCCGCTTTTATGGCTTGCGGACATGCTAAATTTACTGGTGAAGTAGGGGTATGTATGGCCACATCCGGTCCGGGGGCGATACACCTGCTGAATGGCTTGTATGACGCCAAGCTGGATCACCAGCCTGTTGTGGCCATCATCGGCCAGCAAAAAGGAACTTCCCTGGGTAGCAGCTATCAGCAGGAGGTAGATCTGCAAAACCTTTTTAAAGATGTTGCTTCTGAATATGTACAGATGATCGCTGATCCTGCGCAGGCGCGGCAGGTCATTGACCGTGCGTTCCGCATCGCTAAGGCTGAAAGAACGGTA
>DATFQH010000261.1:0-3990 GCA_035264385.1 Pedobacter sp. | reverse complement strand
TAATAAAGGTAAAACATCGGAAAATAAAGTTGTGTTAATTGGTGTAGATCTAGAATCCAGGGGCGACCCATATACTCGTGATAAATTAATGACGGAAAACATTATCAAATCTTATGAGCCTAAAAAAAGCAAAACTATAGTTTGGGGACATAATGTGCACCTTATGAAAGATACCACTTCTAACTCCTTTGCAATGGGTTTATATTTAAACCAACACTTTAAAAAAGAGTTTTATTCAATTGGTTTTGATACTTTCAAAGGGGCAGTTAATGTTTTGAATGAGGGCGAATTTGAAGCACATACTTTTCAAGCAGGAGCAAGCAGTTTTTCTAACATGCTTGCTCAAGCTAAGCACAAATCGTTTTTCCTTCCATTTCATACTGACAATCCCATTTACGGAACCACAATTTCTATCATGAATATATATGCCAACTGGCAAGGGCCGCCAAAACCATTCCCGATTAAGCCAGGTATAGATTTCGATGGAATTATTTTTATAAGAGACACCTCGCCTTCTGTAAGACTAAGTCGAGAGTAGTTTGCTTTGTTTGGAAAATGGCAGCAATATGTGCGCTCTGCCAGAAAATTTAGAATATATCGAACGTAACGGTTCAAACAATTTCATGAAAGTAATCGATGAAGGAGGCCAGTTTAATGAAATGTCATTCTCATTATCCCCTCGTTTTTCTATAATCCAAATGCATGGCAAGGTCGTCACAATCTAAGGGAAGAATCGTAATTACCCATGATTACACCAGATCTTTTAAGGTTGACTATATTGTTTGATTAGCCTTCGCAAATTAGCATTTAAATCCCCATTAGTAAGCTCAAGTTCTTTAATCTAGCTCCGCTACCACCAATTCTCGTATGCCATCAACAGTCTCAACAACGGATTTTCTGGTGAAATCAATATCTTTAAAAAACTAAATTAACCATGATGGAATATAAAAGTCTTTTCGTTGGGCTAATCGGAATAATTTTTCTAATAATATATCTTGTACAAAGAGATAAACTTAAATTATATCGAAAGCTAGGGGTAAAAACTCAGGGAACAGTTACAGATCTAATCGCTGAAGGAAGAAATCGCATGTACCATCCGGTAGTCAGGTTCACATTGGCAGATGGTTATCATGTAAACCATAAAAGCTCATTTGGAAGCAGGCCATCACTATTTACGGAAGGTGAAGCCGTTGAGTTGCTGTATCTCCCTGAAAAACCCGAGGAATTTATAATCATCAGCAAAAACTCAGAAAAATTACATATTGTGTTTATGATCATTGGAGTTCTGGCCTTTGGATATTTTCTTTTCACTCTGGTCAAAGATTATGTTTTATAACAACTTGTTATAAAAGTGGAAACTAACTACCCGCATGGCATTTTATAAGTCAAGAGATGTAATAGTGTTCAGATAAAAAAACACAAACTTCAAGGGTATTCAAATACAATAAAAGTAAATAGTAAGATTTAACTAGGAAATCAGATAACCATGTTTAACATATTCAAGAAATCCAAAAGCAATATTGGTAATCATCGTTACAAAAATTTGTCAATTGATCTTCCAACTAATTGGAAATATGAATTAGAACCGGGGGATCAACAGGCCTGCTATGATCCAAAATCACAAAGCACGTTACGCATCCATATTTTACTAACAACTCCACCTGAACAAACGACTGATCAAGGGATACAAACATTAACAGCAGGTATCCCTTACCTTACTACTTCAAAAGGATTACTATTAACCAATTCAACTTCATTAGATACTCTCGAAGAAAACCAAAATATTACGCTTGTTACTTGGCGCTTGATCAATAATAAAACAGTCCCACAAATAATAGCGGTACTGACCTACACAGTTTTAACAGTAGAAAAGGATAGTATAGAGGAAAATGAAATCATTTCCATGATTAACAACTCATTACAAAGAGCAGATTTAACTTGAGAAAAATTATACAGCTATCCGATTTAATAAATTAGGCATTATTCATGCATAAATTGTCATAAACTCGAATCCATTGTTACTGGCAATGGTAATCAATGGGCCAACATTATCTTAAAACTTGCTATATACCTGCATATCTAAATTAGTGAAATCGTTGATATGTCATTCGTCAATTACGACAAATGATTCCTTTATTTGTAAGTGCCGGTTATCAGATTAGAAACGCTCATCAATGCAGATCAAAAGACTGTATTTGACCTCTCCAGAAGCATCGACCTTCACCAGATCTCTACAGCACAAACCAACGAAAGGGTAGTAGCAGGGCGATTTTCCGGCCTGATCCAATTGGATGAATCAGTTACCTGGGAAGCAAGGCACTTTGGGGTTGTACAAAAGCTCACTTCTAAAATAACCCAGATGCAGGAACCAGATTATTTTGTTGATGAAATGGTGTCAGGAGCCTTTAAGTCTTTCAGGCACGAGCATATTTTTGAAGTGAAAGGAGAGGAGACACTAATGACCGATGTATTCACTTATGTTTCCCCACTGGGAATACTTGGGAAGTTGGCAGATCAACTGTTTCTAACAAAATACATGACTAAACTTCTGGCACAAAGGAATAAAGTAGTCAAGGAATATGCTGAAAAACAATCATAGATAGATAGCAATATCTTAGCTAGTCAAAATCCTCCTATATAGGTGATTATATGATCTACGCAGATAATAGGAGGATCATTTTTGAGGATGACGATACCGAGAATTATAGAATTGTAAATGACCATCATGGTGCTGAAGAACCCATTACATTAACCAATTCTCTTTTCGATTTTTTAAACCGGTATGTGACTGGAGATGGTGCGCCGGAGTCGAGCCAAGTTTAGTGGACCCAAATGGGCGCTTCTCGAACCATTTCCTATCTGAGTTAGGTTTAATCGCTGATTTGGCTAAAAAAATTGCATAAAAATTTTTAATAAGTCAAGTGTTTACGCTATCAACACTTGCTTCAATGTAGTCCAATTCCATAAAGAACAAACCTAAGGCAGCAGAACGGTCTTAAGCTGCGTAACAAAAGAAAACAAGTTGCTCAAATATTAAAACTAATGAGCATTTTTATTGTTGAAACTTTGAATTGTTTTGTAAAGGAGTAAAAGGTTATCACCTAAATCGCCTATTTCGCGAATCCGACCATTGATGTCATAATCAATTCGTTCATCTCCTATTTGGCGAATTCGGCCATTAATATCGTAATCAACCCGATCATCTCCTATTTGGCGAACCCGATTATTAATATCATAATCTATTCGTTTGTCCCCAATTTGACGAACACGGTCATTGATATCATAATCAACCCTATCATCTCCTATTTGGCGAACACGGCTATTAATATCATAATCTATTCGTTTGTCCCCAATTTGGCGAACACGGTTATTAATATCATAGTCAACCCGGTCATCTCCTATTTGGCGAACACGGTTATTAATATCATAATCTATTCGTTTGTCACCAATTTGACAAACACGGCCATTGATCTCATAGTCAACCCGGTCATCTCCTATTTGGCGAACCCGGTTATTAATATCATAATCTATTCGTTTGTCCCCAATTTGACGAACACGGCCATTGATATCATAATCAATTACTAAGCCGTCAATATTACTCAGTCGACCATTCAGGTCATATTTCACAGGTTTACCGCCAATGCCGTCAAAAGTAGAAACATTTTTATTTTGAAGCCTACCCCTCGAATCTAATCGTACATTCAAGCTGCCCATTTGAACGATAAAAACATGATTTTCATCTTCCCCAGAAAGGCCAAGCTTAATTGCTTGTGAATAAACAGTACCAGAAAAAATAAAAAAACAGAATAAAAAGAGGATGGTCTTCATAAGGATTAACTAAAGTGACTCATTACTCGCCAATGATAATGAAATATAACTAAATTTCTTTACCAGCTCCAACAAAAACCATAATATAAGCCTGTATAGAACTACAAAAGTATACTTTTATCGATTGCTCCCCAAGTTTTGGTATTGATCCCCCTATTAAGG
>DATFQH010000260.1:0-9865 GCA_035264385.1 Pedobacter sp. | reverse complement strand
TACCGCCGACCTTAAACAGTACACTCCGGCTCTGGGTTTCGGGCACAGCCAGCACCCCAGGCTGTGGGATTACGCAGACAATGTCGACACGGCCAGTTTTTTGCAATCCATTTAAGGGTTGATCCTGGCGTAAGCAGGTATCATAAATTATGGCTGGCTTAAATAGATTGCAAAATCTTCGTTTTCAAACATTAATTACCAGAAGCAAAATCAGTTAACCGGAATAAGCGCTATATTGTATTGCTAAATTTAATGCATTGGTTCCTGGATATCCAAAATTAATAATACTGGTTTTGACCCTGTTCTTTTGTTCTTCAAAGGTCCTGGCGCAGGTATGTACCGGCTCACTTGGGGATCCGGTGGTCAATATTGATTTCGGAAGGGGATCTGCTCCGTTTGGCCCCAGCCTTGGGATCAGGAGCTATAACTACGTAAACAGTACCCGTGTAAATGATGGTGATTATGCGATCGCACAATCTACAAGAAGCATGAACAGAGATTGGTATGAGTTCAGAAACCACACGCCGGGCGACCTTAATGGCTATATGATGGTTATAAACGCCGATGAATCCAGGGGGATTTTTTATGAATCGACCATACCGATAGACCTTTGCCCGAATACCACCTATGAGTTTGCTGCCTGGGTAATCAACATGCTGGAATATGATGGCCTGAAGCCAAACATTACTTTTGTGATTCTGGATATGAACAACAATGAACTGAGACGTTATAATACAGGTGATATCCCCGATAGAGACCCAAACTGGAAACAATACGGATTCCTGTTCGAAACTACCGGGGCAGCAAGGGTAAAGATCCGGATGATCAGCAATGTGGACAATCCTAACGGCGATGGCGGCAATGACCTTGCCATAGATGACATCACGTTCCGCGCATGCGGGCCCCTCATCAATACAGGAATTGGCACCGGTTTTACGCAGATGGAAAATGTTTGTGAAAATACAAATGCTGTATTTCAACTATCTGCCGAAGTGCGGGGCTCTGCAACGCTTCGCTATCAATGGCAACAGGAAACACCGAACGGCTGGGCAGACATTCCTGGTGCAATGGGCCTTTTTTATGATTTGGCCATTTCCAATCCGGCACCGGGAGATTACCGTTATAGGCTGACTGCTGCTGAACCCGGTAATTTCGATTCTCCGGGCTGCCGTACGGTATCTCCGGTACTTATCTTTCGGGCCAACCTGGCACCCTTTCCTGTTGCCCTTAGTAACGGTCCGGTCTGTGTCGGGGATGCCATAATTTTAGATGTGGCTGATGCGCCGGGTACTTATGAATGGCGAAAGGATGGCGGCCCGGTATTTTCCCGGGAAAAATCGCCGGTGCTCCAGGGTGCAAACAACACAATGGCCGGACTTTACACCGTTTCTATTAACAGTTTCGGATGTGAGGTTAGTGCCAGCATAAATGTAGATATCATTCCTCCGCCGGTTCCGGTTGTAGACGACGCTGAGCCTGAGATCTGTGCAGGAGATGGTGTACGGCTACTCGCGAGCGGAGGGACTTCTTACAGTTGGTCGCCTTCTATCGGTTTGAGCTCGAGCAGCATTGCTGATCCTATAGCTTCACCCACAGAAACGACTTTGTATACGGTGAAGGTTTATAGCGGTTCCTGCTACAGGGAAACACAGGTTAATGTGATTGTACACAATGTACCTAAAGCAGATGCAGGTCCTGATAAAAAGATTCTGAACGGGTATAGCACTAAACTGGAAGGCCAGGTCCTGGGAGACGGAATCAGCTATTTCTGGACGCCAGCAATTGCTATTGATGATGTTACTTCTCTGAATCCAACGGTGTCTCCAAAGGAAGATACCCGATATATCCTGAACGTAATGTCCAGCTTTGGTTGTGCGACTGCTGTTGATGAGGTTTTTGTGAAAGTTTATCCTCGGCTGATCATTCCGAATGCCTTTAGTCCGAATGGTGATAACTACAACGATGTTTGGAACATTACAGCTATCGATGCCTTTGAGACCGCATCTGTTAAAGTTATGAACCGCTATGGGGAACTGGTATTTGAAAGCAGGGGATATGAAAAACCCTGGGAAGGAAAGCGCAAAAATGAGAACCTCCCAACTGGTGTTTATTATTACCTGATCTATCTGCGGGAGGATATCGCACCGTTGAGCGGTTCGCTGACGCTCATCAGATAAATGAAGGTGATGCCTTATTTCTCAATTTGAAATACTATTTTTGACCTGATGTATGTTATTAAAGTAAAGGGCATAGCCAAGATACCCGATTACGTTCAGCTGAGGGATGATAAATTTACTTTACTGGCGTATTTTAGGGTAGACAGACCAGATAAATCATTGGAAAAACTGGGTCTCGGTGACAAATTACCTTATATAATGAGTTTTGTACAGGATCTGCCCTTCGGGAAGATCGCTAAAATAGATATTTAAAAATGGCAGGTAACGCAGTTATAAATTTAAGAAAGGTAGATGTATTTCAACAAAAACACCTGGTGTTGTCGGATGTGAATCTGGACATTGACAAAGGTGAATTTGTATTTTTGATCGGACAAACCGGCTCGGGAAAGAGCAGTTTGCTGAAGATCATATACGGAGATCTTCATATTGGTAACGGTGACGGCCTTGTAGCTGGTTTTGATTTAAAGAACCTGGCAATCAGAGATGTTCCTTACCTAAGAAGGAAGTTGGGTATCGTATTCCAGGATTTTCAGCTGTTAACAGACAGGACGGTAGAGAAAAACCTGGAGTTTGTATTGAAGGCTACGGGCTGGAATGATAAGGCACTCATCCAGGAACGCGTTAAGGATGTGCTGGAAAAAGTAGGCCTTCGTTCGAAGATCAGGAAGATGCCGCATGAGCTTTCGGGCGGCGAGCAGCAGCGGGTAGTGATTGCGCGCGCTTTATTGAATAACCCTGAGATCATTCTGGCAGATGAGCCTACGGGCAATCTTGATCCGGACACTTCTGAGGAAATCGTGTTGCTGTTAAAGCAGATCAGCCAAAGTGGTACTTCTGTACTGATGGCTACGCACGATTATCACATCATCCGGATGATGCCTTCCAGGATCATCAAGTGTGAAGGTGGTGTGGTGCATGAGGATGCCCAGATCGTTTAATCCTTAAAATCTGACAAAAATTCTTTTTCAGTCATTCTGGTCAGTATATTTTAATTAAAACTGACAGCATGACTGAAATATCCTATTGGCAAAACTTTTGAACTCACATCCAAAAATTCTACTATACTATGTTTAGCAAGAAGAAGAACAATACTAAAGAAGATCCTATTGTGGAAAATAATAACGAAGAGACATTGAGTACCGAACAGGCGGAGAACGTTGAGAACCTGGAAAATACGGAAGCTGCTCCGGAACTTTCGGCGGAAGAAAAACTGAAAGAAGAAAATGCAGCGCTGAATGATAAATACCTGCGCTTGTTTGCAGAGTTCGACAATTATAAGCGCCGCACGCAAAAAGAACGTACAGAGCTTTTGCAAACTGCCGGAAAAGACGTGCTCGTTTCCTTGCTGACTGTTCTGGATGATTTTGACCGTGCCAATAAGGCCATTGAAAGCGCGACTGACATTAATCCGATCCGTGAAGGCATTACCCTGGTGCATAACAAACTGAAAAGTGTGTTGAGTCAGAAGGGCTTGAAAGAGATGGAAAGCATCAATACGGTTTTTGATACGGATAATCATGAGGCCATCACTAAGATCCCTGCTCCTACTGAGGAGATGAAGGGAAAGGTAATAGACGAACTGGAAAAAGGCTATACATTAAATGATAAAGTGATCCGCTTTGCTAAAGTTGTAGTGGGTAGTTAATATTATGAGTAAAAGAGATTATTACGATGTGCTTGGTGTAGCCAAAAACGCATCTGCAGAAGAAATTAAAAAGGCTTACCGCAAACTTGCTATCAAGTATCACCCGGACAAGAACCCGGGGGATAAGGCTGCTGAAGACAATTTTAAGGAAGCAGCTGAGGCATACGAGGTATTGAGCAACGCCGAGAAGAAACAGCGCTATGATCATTATGGCCATGCGGGTGTTGGTGGTGCTGCCGGCGGCGGCGGATATGGCGGTGGTGGAATGAACATGGAGGATATCTTCAGCCAGTTCGGTGACATTTTCGGCAATGGCGGCAGTCCGTTTGAAAGCTTTTTTGGCGGTGGCGGACAGCAGCAGCGCGGTGGGGGCAGACGGGTAGCCAAGGGCAGTAACCTGCGCATCAAAGTAAAGCTTACTCTGGAAGAAATTGCCAATGGTACCGAGAAAAAGATCAAGGTAAACAAGCAGATCACCTGCAAAACCTGTGATGGAACCGGCGCTAAGGACAAGTCGTCTGTTAGTACCTGCAAAACATGCGGCGGAAGCGGTGCGGTGCGCAGGGTAACCAATACCATACTTGGGCAAATGCAGACAACTTCTACCTGCCCTACTTGTAACGGCAGCGGGCAACAGATCACTGCGAAGTGTAATTCATGCCATGGTGAAGGTACTATGAGGGGTGAAGAAACCATTTCAATTAATATTCCTGCAGGTGTAAGTGACGGCATGCAACTGAGCATGAGCGGCAAGGGTAATGCGGCACCTAATGGCGGCGTACCCGGCGACCTGATCATATTGATTGAAGAGGTTCCTCATGAAAGCCTGAAACGTGAAGGCAATAATGTGGTTTATGATCTCCATGTTTCTATTGTAGATGCGGCTTTGGGTTACAGCGCCGAGGTACCTACAATAGACGGAAAGGCTAAAATTAAGATAGAACCGGGAACACAAAGCGGAAAGTTGCTGCGCCTGAAGGGCAAGGGTATTCCGGAGATCAATTCCTACCATCGTGGTGACGAGATCATCCATATCAATATCTGGACACCAAAGGCATTGAGCGCTGAGGAGCGGGCCATCTTCGAAAAACTAAAAGATTCTCCTAACTTCAAACCGCAGCCCGGTAAGAACGACAAGAGCTTCTTTGAAAAAATGAAAGAGTATTTTGAATAACAGCTAAATGTTATATGATGAGGCCGTCTTTGCAGACGGCCTTTTTTGTGCGTCAAACTTTCTGCCTGGTGTCTTGTTGTGTTTACAGATTATGGAAAAACTTCAGCGTAGTGTTTATATTGTTTTGTTCCTCTTTCTTTCCTTTGCTGGTTTATATTTTGCTGCTGGTTTTCTTATTCCACTGGCACTTGCTGCCGTGTTTTCTATGCTGTTCATCAGGCTCTGCAACTGGTTTGAAAGTAAAAAGCTTAACCGTGGTATTTCGTCACTATTGTGCATCATTATTTTTTTGAGTGCAGTAGCACTGATCATTTTTTTACTTTCATGGCAGTTGAGCGGTCTTGCGGAAAATACGGAAGCCATGAAACAACGGCTCACTTCAACATTGTCGAATCTGCAGCAATGGATTCACGAACAGGCTGGTATTACAAAACGTGCACAGAACGAAATGATCAAATCTCAGAGCCAAAGCTCGGGCGGAGGTGCGGGAAGTATGATGACAAGCTTTGCAGGCAGCATATTTGGCATCTTAGTAAACACTGTACTCGTTCTTGTTTATATGTTCCTGTTTTTGGTATACCGCTCGCACATTAAGAAGTTTATACTTAAACTGGTACCGGGAGATGAAAAAAGCAAGACAGATGGCGTGGTACATAAGGCAGGCAAAGTAGCCCAGAACTACCTGAGCGGACTGGGTGCCATGATCGCTATGCTTTGGGTAATGTATGGGGTAGGCTTTAGCATTGTTGGCGTTGAAAACGCGATATTCTTTGCCGTGCTTTGTGGCCTTTTAGAAGTCATCCCTTTTGTAGGAAACCTCACGGGTACATCTATAACCCTGCTGGCTGTTTTTGCACAGGGAGGGGACAGCAAAATGATCATTGGAGTGCTTGTTGTGTATGCAGTGGTCCAGTTTGTCCAGACCTATATTCTGGAGCCGCTGGTGGTTGGGGAACAGGTAAGCATTAACCCGCTGTTTACCATCATGGTGATCGTACTGGGTGAAACGCTATGGGGTGTACCGGGAATGATACTGGCCATACCCTTGCTTGGCATTGTAAAGATTGTCTGCGACAATGTACCGGAGCTGCAGCCTTACGGATTTCTGATCGGCCCTGAAAATCCCAGGAAGAAGAGAACTGGTGTTATAGATAAGATCAGGACTTTATTTACGACCAGGAATAAATGATTAGTTTTACGGTGATAAGTATACCTTTTTTATGAAAGCAGCTGTTATAGACCTGGGAACGAATACATTTCATCTGATCATTGCCGAACTTTCAGCCTCCGGAATAGCCGTCATCTATAAGACTAATGTACCCGTACGACTTGGCCAGGGACGTATCAATGATCATATCATTATTCCCGAAGCATTTGACAGAGGCATCCAAACGCTGAAAGACTTCAGGGCTGAAATTGACAAGCATGGTGTGCAAATTGTCCGGGCTATAGCGACATCTGCAGTTAGAAGCGCCATAAACGGGCAGGAATTTGTTGATGCCGCCAGAACAGCCGGCATTGAAATAGAGGTCATCAATGGAGACCTTGAAGCTGAGTATATATTTAATGGTGTAAAGGCTTCGGGTGTGATCGAGGGGGTTTCCCTGATCATGGACATTGGCGGGGGTAGCACTGAATTCGTCATTTGCAATGATGAAAAACTAATCTGGAAAAAGAGCTACAATATTGGGGCAGCACGCCTCATGCAGGCTAACTTCAAAACAGACCCGATCAGTGCTGATGACAGGAATGCTATTTTATCTCATGTAGCAAATGAACTGACCGATCTGAAGGAGGCCTGTTTGTGGCATAGGCCCAGCCGCCTTATCGGCTCTGCAGGTGCCTTTGAAACCTTCGCCACCCTATTGATTAATGACTTCGATCTGCAGCACGCGGTTTCTGAACAACTGGATCTACAGGCCTATCAAAAGCTCTCGGAACAACTGATCAGTTCTACCCACGAGGAGAGAAAGCAATTAAAGGGCCTTATTCCGCTGAGAGTGGATATGATTGTAGTTGCTGCTTTGCTGACGAATTACATCATCAAAACAATGGAACTGAGCACCCTTCACCTTTCCGCCTACGATCTGAAGATGGGTGTACTGGAAATTATCCGACGAGATAATTTTACAAATTAAATGGCCAGAAGCGCCTGGTAGAGTTTTTCCGTCGGCAGTCCCATTACATTGGTATACGAACCGGCTATCTTTTCAACCGCCACCATTCCTATCCAATCCTGAATACCGTAAGCCCCGGCTTTATCGAAGGGGTTGTAATTGTCGACGTAATAATGGATCTGTTCGTTGGTAAGTGTTCTGAAATAAACTTCTGTAAGGTCATAAAAAGATGTATAGTGGCCCTGATAGCAAAGAGCAACACCAGTATACACCTGATGTCTGGACCCGGAAAGCTTGCCGAGCATAGCTACGGCCTCATCTATGTTTGCCGGCTTACCCAGTATCTCCTGGTTATAGGCTACTATGGTATCTGCGGTGATTACAACAGCATTTTCTGTGTTTTCTATAAATGCAGCCGCTTTCTTTTCGGCAATATACAGGGCTATTTCCGCAGGTTGCAGTTCAGGCGGGTAGCTCTCATCCACATCCTTAAGTACGACCTGAAAGTCAAGATCCATAGATTTCATGAGCTCTTGCCTCCGTGGTGACTTGGATGCAAGAATTATTGGAAGAGTTTGCTTATACATTTTAAATATTTGCGCTAAAATAATAAAAGCGACCTGAAGTCGCTTTTATTATTTTGATTATACCGTTTAACGCTATTGGTTCCCGTTCTCCTGAGCTCTTTTTTTCATCGCTTCTTTTCTTTCTTCCTGCCAGGCAACAAAAGCTTTTTTCTGTTCTTCCGTTAATAAGGCACTGATCTTCGCGTCACTCTGCTCGTTGACTTTCGTCATGGCGCCTCTCCATGCCGTCCTGTCATCTCCCAATGAGTCACGCAGTTTCCTCATTTTAGGCCCTTGCTCCAGATAGATCGCATTTACCTTTGCTTTTTGATCGTCCGTCAGCTTTATTTTTTCCGCTAACCTTTCCGTCTGTGCTTTAGCTCTTTCTTCAGGAGTTCCGCCACGGCGACCCTGTCCATCCTGGGCATTTGCGAAAGTTATTACACTGAATACCAATCCGCAGATCATCAATAATTTCTTCATATTGCTTTATCGTTTTGTATGAATTAGAGCGGTAGGCACAACAGAAGTTTAATTGCGAAAGGCAACATACTTGTTACAAGCAGAGCTTATTTTTATTTGCCAGAATCTGCTGCAGAAGGATACTCGTCAAACCACTTACCCTGCACCTTCAACACCTTTTCAATCACATCTCTCACAGCCATCCTTCCGCCGTCATTGGGGGAAATATATTGTGATATCTCCTTAATTTCAGGCACCGCATCAGCCGGGCAGACAGGCAGACCCACCAGCTTCATGACGTTAAGGTCAGGAATATCATCGCCCATATATAAAATCTGGCTGGCAGAAATGCTGTATTTTTTAAGCAGCGCGTCGTAGATTTCTACTTTATCTGACACCCCCAGAAATATCTCCTGGATGCCCAGACCTTCAAAGCGCTTTTGCATGGCCAGTCCTTTCCCCCCTGAGATGACGCCAACGATAAAACCTCTTTTAACAGCAAGCTGCAAGGCATAGCCGTCTTTGATATTAAATGTACGCAAAAACTCACCACTTTCTGAAGCAATGATATCTCCATTGGTCAGTACCCCGTCTACGTCAAAAAGGAGGGCATTGATATCTTTCAGCTTCTGCAGAAACATTAGTCCTGGTTATCTCTCCATTCATACACCCATGCAGATTGGATCTGCTCGAGGTGTCCTTCGGTACTTTCTTCACGTTTACCTTTAAAATTAGGCAACTCCAAAACCCATTCTATGAGTTCGGTAAATCTAATCCGGTATATCTTAGCTTCGTTAAACTCATCGCCAAATTTTTCGTAGAGCTCCTGAGCAATATCTTCATGGTCATTCCAATATATTGGCAAAGCAAACTTATCCTGCATGTTATTTTATTTATAATTTAATTAATGACCCAAAAATTCAGACTGGTCAGGTATTTTTACTTCAATATCACCGTTGATCACGACACACTGGCAGCCAAGTCTCGAAGTAATTCTTGGTCTTACGGCCCTGTCTATAAAATCTTCTTCCTTATCAGAGATCTCCTGGATGTTATCCATGCCCTTTAAAACATAAACATGACAGGTACTGCATCCGCATACTCCGCCACAGTTATGCTGCAGTTCTATTCCATGGTCCAGACAAGCATCCAAGACCGACTCGCCTCCAGCTATTGGCAGTTCGATCGGTTCTTTTCCCTGCTCTTCAAAATTTATTGTTAATTTAAAAATACTCATAATCGTGTTCAAAAATAAGCACCAAAAACGGCAATAATAACTATTAATGTGTTTTTTTGATGCTGTTACTTAATGTTTGATAGATTTCCTGCAATTGAGGCGCCCCTGTAAGCAATTGCAGATGTTTTAACTCGGTTTGCTCATCATGGCGAACGGCTGGCCCGGTCTGAACATTAACCGGCAGATCGGCCTGAACCTTCTCCGCCGTTTCCATGATCAACGGCCGCAGCATTTCAAAATCGAGCCGATGCTCATTCAGGACCACGTTGCCCAGGACGTACATATGATTCACAAAATTACAGGCAAAAACGGCCGAAAGATGCAATATCTTCCGTTTCCGGCTGTCCACTTCATAGACAGGGCCACCCAATTTACCTGCGATTTCTTTTAGTCGTTTCATTACCTGCTCAGAACCAGCTTCCAGACACAAGGGGACTTTATTGAAGTCAATACCTCTGCTTTTAGAAAACGTTTGGAGCGGGTAAAA
>DATFQH010000259.1:0-5228 GCA_035264385.1 Pedobacter sp. | reverse complement strand
CAAAGAGAGAGAAGAGGTTTTTTCAAAGAAAGTAAGAGCTGGTAAAAGGACTTATTTTTTTGATGTAAAAGCCACTAGATCAGGAGACTATTACCTAACCCTTACCGAAAGTAAAAAAAGACTTGAAGACGGCGTTTTTGTGAAGCACAAGATCTTTTTATACAAGGAAGATTTTGAGAAATTTGCCGAAGGCCTTAATGAAACGGTTGATTACATTAAAAGTCATCAGGAAGTAGTAGAAAAACGGTATGAGTATTCTGAGAACCACGAAGGTGTGCCCAGCAGAATCCAAAGCGACGATTTCTCGTTCTAAATAAAATAGCGAACCCCTCCTTTAATGAAAAGAGGGGTTTTTTGTGCCTTGTATTCCCATTAAGCAGCTATTTTAGCTCTTTTTCAGGAAGTCAGATAATTCTTTCAATTTATCTGTATTGATGAAATCCATTTTGTAGCTCTGTAATCTTTTCCATGTCTTTTCATTATCTGGTGTGGCCCATAGCCTGCATTTCTTCCCTGCCTTGTGCACAGCATCAATAAAATCTTTGACTTTTTTCCACTGTTCTTCTGTAATCTCGTCTCTGGTATTCCAGCCACTGACACCTACAAATGATTCGCTGATCACAGGCATTTCCTCTGTACTGTACGATCCGCTGACGTCTTTAGGACGTCCGTCTACAGCCATTATTCTTCCCTTCAAGGGAAGCGTATACAGCAGATCCTGGCCGCTCAGATATATCTTAAAATTTTGATTGTCTTTAAATTCAGGATAAGTCGATACCAGCTCATGAAGTTTTTGATATGTCGGTGCAGCCGCACTCTTAAAATCTATCATCAGGTAAAATACCCCCTTATAATTTGGATAAACCTTATCTGAATTGGCTTTCAAAAGCTGTTGTAAAGGATCCAGATATAGTTCCTTTAAAGTAATTCCTTTTAAATCGCGGGGATAGTTATGTGACACATAGAGCTCTCCATTAATCAGATAAATATCTGCTTCGACACTGGTAAATCCAAAACTCAGGGCGTCTTTCAACGGCCTGGTGTGCTCATAATCATTGTGGGCATGCGCGTTCGCCAAAGGTACTACCTGCGCATATGCCATAGAGCCGGAAAAACAGATCAACAGGATAAAATGTAGCGTGCTTCGTTTCATACTTCTAAAATAATCAAATTCAAGGGTAACCATCAAGGTAAAGCAAAACCTTAACCATACCTTAACCATGCGTACACTATAACTTTAGTACACTGCAATACGGTGGGTATGTAACTGATAGGCGCTTTTTTCTTTCTGCCCGGCCTGCTGATAAGTGATGACCTTAGAAGATTTAAGCGGCATATGGCAGTTAATACAATTTGTTTTAACCATAGCATTACCCAGCGTTTTTTCACTATGTTTTATTGTTGCATGACAGGAAATACATTGTTTCGAATAAGCGATCAAATTGTTGTCTTCAGCTTTATGAGCACTATGACAAGTGCCGCAGGTCATATCCTTGCTTTTTGCAAAACACTGGCTGCCTTGCAGCATACCAATCTGATTGCCATGCACATCTGGCTCTGAAGAAGCGAAAGACCCCGGGTTATAATGGTAATATTCGGCAATATCATCACCTGGCTTGAAGGCAAAAGATGATTTAAGTTCTTCGACATCATTACCGGAATGACATACGGCGCAGGCATCAATTTTTTGTTTGCGGGTGAGGTCTTTATAAAGTTTGATGTATTTAGCAGACTTGTTTTCAGGATTTTTGATGTGGAACTCAACATGTTTACCGGCCGGTCCGTGACAGCGTTCACAATCTATGCCGTATATAATCGATTTCCTGTTAAAGCTGTCCTCCATAGACAAAGAGCTTGTTTGAACACTTGTCACCTCTGCGTAGGAGGTGTGGCATTCAAGACAACGTTTGCCCATACCCTGGAAATAGATCCGGCTGGGATACCCCGGGCTGTTTGTCCACTCATTAATGTTTCTGAAATAGGTAAGCTGGAGCTGAGTAAGCTTATCACCTGTCCAGAAACCATAAGTATGTGCGTGTTTTCCTGAACCGACGGCAATATCAAAGCGTCTGGGAAGGCCTTCACTCCCATGATAATAAGGTACCTGATACATGCCGTCTTTTCTTTTTTCTACTACAATTTTAAGATGATCATTTAAAGGAAATTCAGCGACTTTAGGATTGCCTCCTTTTACTACTTCATCGGTAGTGACCGGCCAGGAGGTATGTGTATGTGGATCTTTTAAGTAGTCGGCGTATACTTTCTGATGGCATTGCTGGCAGGTTTTTGCTCCCGAAATGGTCGTTTCTGTAGCCGTAAGCTCTTTTTCAGAATCCATACATTGTGAAAAAAGGACCACGAAAATTATAAAAAAACCCAATACAAGGAATAGTCGTCCCTTACCTTTCATACTTCAATTTAGCGCTGCTTATTCAACGAACTGAATATAACTAAAATTGAAATAACCTGTATCGGCAGAAACCCTTAAAGTTTGTTTGCCTGCCTTAAATGGAATGTTTCTAATTTCAATAGTTTGAAAATTCTTTAATCCGCCTGTATCCGGAATGGCAACTGTCTTTGCAACTAAGACCCCGTCGATACTTACAGATATCTTGGAATCCTGAGCCTTCGACGCTACATTAAGCTTCAATGTATAGGTGCCTTTCCTCTTCAGGTCTACAGTATACTGCAGCCATTCTCCTGACTCTATACTGCTCACATAGTAGCTTTCATATTTTACAGAATCTTTACTAATGTCTACCCCGTCATTTCTGTACACACGCCCTTTGTTACCTGCTGTATACTTCCCGGTCGAGACATGGTAATCGGCTGTATCTTTATCGAAATAGGCTACACCGTTTCTCCCCAAATCGTAATCAACAGCCTTTATTTTTGTGCTATTTTCAATAAAATGCTTTTTAAAAGGCCTTGTTGCTGCAGAAAATGGCTGTCTCATCATCGCATCAATGACATCACGGTGTATCACCGTACTTTCCAGTTTTGTATAGGCTGCCAGTTCCATCAGACCACTATAGGCGTTACTTTCTTTGGGTTTGCCACCTTTTCCATTGAAGTAACGAACAACATCATCGTAATTGGGATTCGATTTTATTTCCATGGGATTATTGGCTCCTATCTTTTTGAGCGGCCACCACGCCCAGCCTATGTTGTTGGTCTCAAATAGTCTTATAGCCTCCGTAAACCATACATTTGAATTTTCACCGGTCTCACCAAGCCAGACAGGGATATCGTACTGGTCGCGCATTTTGACCATATGTCCTGCCGAAGCAGGGTCATTATGGCTCCAGTATTTATGAAAGCTGAGTACCATATTGTTATCCCACTTCGGAAGAATGCCATTATAATTATTACCCCATCCATTGCCTTCAATAATAATCATGTGTTTTTTATCTACTTCTCGAATCGCCTGTGTAATTTCTACCATCAGCTTTTTAAGCGGCGCATTGAGTTTTTCTTTGGTTCCGTTCTTGTCATTAACCAAATCCTGAAACCCCCAGTTGGGTTCATTGATAATATCGTATGCGCCTATCCAGGGTTCACCTGCGTATCTTTCGGCTAGTTTCCTCCACAAGGCAATTGTCTTCTTCTGATTGGCTTCACTCTCCCAAAGTGAAGGCTTGGAAGGATCACGGTCTGAAATGTTCAGGTCATTGCCCTGCCCTCCGGGCGCGGCATGCAAATCCAGGATCAGGTACATTTTATTCGCCTTACACCAATTCAGCAAGCTGTCAGTCATTGCAAATCCTTTCTCAAGCCAGGTATTTTTCCCTGCTTCAGGTTCCTGATCAACCGGCAGTGTATACAAATTGAAGTGCATTGGCAATCTGACTGAATTGAATCCCCAGGCGGCCATAGAATCAATATCTATTTTTCTAGTATGATTGGCCAGCCACATCTCATAAAATTCCCGGGCCTGCCTTTCACCTATCAGATCGACTATGCGTTCATGAATACGGTACTGCTGACCTTCATTTTGGATCTTTAGCATATAGCCTTCCTGCAACATCCATCCGCCTAAACCTACCCCTCTCAGCAGAATATTCTCATTCTTTTCATTTACTATTTTTTTTCCCTCGGCTCTTAAAAAGCCCTGAGCATGAACATTGATGGTCAACAAAAGAGCCTGCACCAATATGAAAAGCCTTATTTTATATATTTTAAAGTGCATATTTTTTATATCAAATAGATTTGAATCGACGTGGGATGGGCGTTATGAAATTATAAAGGTTACAATAGAATGTGGCAGACTCCTGGTTTCCGCTACCTCCCCATTATTCAAATATAGTAAGGAATTTCATCTTTTGTCTGATTCATACCAATTACCGCTAGTTTACCCTCTTTATTTAAAAAGGCGGAACCTATTCCTCAAATGTATACGATCAGCTTCTTATCGGCCAGGCTACTACCCCATTAGTCCATAAAGCTGCCATCTCCTCTGCGCATGGATCCGCGGCCATTACGCCCCTGGGCACCAGTCCATTTCTGAAGCCGCATGCTCAGGCGCAGCATAAAATATCGGCTCAATGCGTTTGATTTAGTATCTACATAGCCTCCATCTAAATTCTGGTCCCGCTGAATGAAATTATTCTGGTTCAGTAAATCAAAGACTTGAAGCGTCACTTTACCTCTTCGCTCAAAAAGCTCTTTCTCATAATACAAATTCACTATAAAAGGGTTGTTATTTATGTTTCCGCTGATTCCCCTGATGTAATTCTTACTTGCGCTGTAACCGATCAGGTTCGTTTCCCATAGATAAACCCTGCCATCTAAATTTAAAGCCAATGTATTTGTTTTATTGTCAGTAAATAATGTATTTCTTTGATTCGTGTTGGTATAGGAAACATACGGATTGATTTCAAACCATTCGGTTGGATTAATTTTAGGACCAAAGCTTTCAAAAAAAGTGGTCACTTTATTTACATTTTTTTGTCCATTGTTTAAAGAAACAGAATTACCGTAGTTTACAGAACCTCTAAAGAACAGATTATACTTCCTGTTATTAAGTTGTTTACTAATCGAATAGTTACCACCCATTCTGTATGTGCCGTCCATGTTAAGAAAGGTAGTTTCTGTTATCTTTTGGGCACGCTCACCCGGTTTAGGTATAAAGTTCGGATCATCAATAAGTGTATTGTTTCTGATTACTGCATTATCAGTGAAGTTGGCGTTCAGATTCAAACTATAATTTAGTTTTGAGTTGGCGATAT
>DATFQH010000258.1:0-2340 GCA_035264385.1 Pedobacter sp. | reverse complement strand
CGCAAAGTGTGCGCAAGATGAGGATTATAAATTATACAACAATAGTCGCGAGAAAAGCATGTTCGGTTACACACCTTATTTAGATAAGATGATGCCTCCATTTGTTTTCGCAGACAAGAATGTAAAATATGAAAATTTCATAGATTATTCCATCTATCAAATCACTCCAAAAAAGGGTACACACACGTCCCTTCGTGTAAAACAGAAGGGAACGCAAACCGACATCTTTAATGGTCAGATTGCGCTTGTTTTCTCAAGGCCGGCAGATATAACAATTGAAATCACTGTGAGAAGCAATGAATTTCCTGATGGTCCAAAAACCTTTCCCTATTTTTTTTCGGAAGATGAGATTAAAGAATTCCTAGATCCTAGGGACTTGTAATATTAACTCTTGACGACACCAATTGAAGTTAGAACATTCTCAAACTACAATTTTTCACATTTGCCAATTTTTTTGTTCTATTATAATCTGGTCAAGGTGATCTAATCGAAAATCACCATGATTTTTATTGCCTGATTAAATGAATTTTTTTCTCTCCAAATCCTCAATTATAGGCTTTATAAGCAATAAAAAGCGATTTAAATGTTCAAAGTATTCCTGCTGATCGGTACTGTTCTAAGTTTTCCTGCTCACGATATAAATCGGCCTTATATGCTATCTCAGCCTTGTTTAAAGTATTCCTGCTAACGGTCTAAGTCTATTTAGTAGGACGGGCAGATTAACTTTGAACTCTTTTGACCCGATATATACTGGTGGACATATTGCATTTTCCTTTATTTATCTTTAAAATATTCATTTTCAGATTTTTACTATTAATAAAGTAGCCTGCTAAGCCAGAAGTCAGCCAATAACTTCAAAAGTTATATTTCATAAACTGACATCCGTTATTTACCTTTGAATTTATTAATTATAATCATGGGTAAAAGTAGGGTTACAGAAACGTCCGAGTTTAATTCTGAACTGAAACTTGCGGGGTTTAAAGTGTATCAGACGGATAGCAATTCTGGTGGACATAGTTATAGCCGTAAGGATTTTTACAAGATTAATATTACCAATGGGAAATTTTTGTTCCACTATGCTGATCGCACAATCGAAACTGAAGAGACATATCTATTTTTCGGCAATCCACATGTACCCTATTCCTGTGAACCTGTTTCGGAGGCGTTCCAAGGTTATACGTGCCTGTTTACCGAGGATTTCTTAAAGCAGATTGAACGCTCGGAAAGCCTCCAGCAATCTCCTCTTTTCAAATTGGGCGGTACTCCAATTTTTAATCTTAATGGACAGCAGAAAGAAATAATTAGTGGCCTGTTTGAAAAAATGCTAGTTGAACAGGGATCGTTGTATGTGTTTAAGGATGAGGTAATACGTAATTATATTGGGCTCATAATACATGAAGCGCTAAGAATGCAGCCTACAGAAAGCAGTGGTAAGCACAACAATGCGACAGAAAGGATTACTTCTGTTTTTTTCGAACTATTGGAAAGACAGTTTCCGATAGAAAGCACACAACAGTATCTCAAGTTGAAAACAGCGCAGGACTATGCAAAGCATTTGAACGTGCATGTCAATTATCTTAATAGCTCGGTGAAAGAAGTGACAGGAAAGCCGACCACCAGCCATATTGCAGATAGGGTCATCAGCGAGGCAAAAGCATTACTGTTGCATACTGATTGGTATATTTCGGAAATCGCCTATGCGCTAGGGTTTGAGTATTCAACCTACTTCAATAACTTCTTCAAGAAGAAGACGGGAATGGTTCCAAAAACAATTAGAGCTTCCAATATTTGATTTTTATACTTTTCCCTTTGTTTTTCTTTATTTTCTTAATAAAGGGATAAAGAACTTTGTGCCATGGAAAAGGACACAAAAGGATTTAACCGTCGCGAATTTATCTCGCTCACTTCTTTAGCGGGAATTGGTCTTCTGGCGGCCCCATTAATATCATTTGGTAAGGTTGATCCGACCGGAATATTAACTAACGGAGGAAGTAAAATGAAAACAAGAAAATTAGGAAAATTAGAAGTATCTGAATTAGGACTGGGATGTATGAATATGGCAGGCAACTACAACCCACCTGCCGACAAACAGCAATCCATCAAGACCATCCTTACTGCAGTTGAAAATGGGGTTACCTTCTTTGATACCGCAGAGGTATATGGACCATATATAGATGAAGAACTAGTTGGTGAAGCACTTCAACCATTTCGGGATAAAGTAAAAATCGCAACTAAGTTTGGCTGGGAATTGGAAGACAAAAAAGGCGGTTTAAACAGCAATCCTGAAAGAATAAGGAAAGTTGTAGAGGCATCTTTAAAACGTCTTAGAACAGACCGCAT
>DATFQH010000257.1:0-5293 GCA_035264385.1 Pedobacter sp. | reverse complement strand
GGTTTTAAAATGTAATCGTCTGCGCCGCCTGCTGCTCCAGCCAGCTGATCTTCCTCTGCGGTAAGGGCAGTTAATAAGATCACCGGAATGAAGGCTGTACGTGCATCGGCCTTTATTTTTTTACAAAGGTCGACACCATTCATTTCAGGCATACTGATATCACTTACAATCAACTTTGGATGCATTGAAAGTGCCTTCTGCCATCCATCCTTTCCATTCACAGCCTCTATGATGTGAAAACTGTGTTTTAAATTTTCTTTCAAATAGGACCTCAGGTCATCATTATCTTCGATCAATAAAATAGTTGCTTTTTTGCCAGCGCCAGGCAGGCTGTATTCGGCCTTGGGAACAATTGTTTCTGGTATGTTCTCCACTACTACTTCCTTTTCAATTATTTCGCATTGGCGTTCAAGAGGTAATGTAACTGCAAAACAACTGCCATAGTTTGGTTCACTTTCCAGGTGAATTGACCCACCCTGCATTTTTACAAACTCTTTTGTTATAGAGAGGCCTATACCGCTTCCCTGGTTTAGCAAACTTCCGGGCATATCATCCTGAAAAAAACGATCAAACACTTTACCTTGATTTTCTACCGCAATGCCGACACCATTGTCAATAACTTTTATCTCGAGATTATTCTTATCCTCATTTTCACCGTTTGGTATTAAATTCAACATCACACATATTTGTCCTCCTGAGGGCGTAAATTTGAATGCATTAGAAAGTAAGTTGAATAAAATACGCTCAATTTTATCATGGTCAAATTTGGTAACATAAGCATGCAAATCACTCTCAATCAAAAATTCAATTTGTTTTTGACGGGCAATATCCATGAACGACATCGATACTTCTTTGATAAATTCAACAATATCTCCCTGCTTTAAACTGAGTTTCAGTTCATTGTATTCCATCTTTCGAAAATCAAGCAATTGATTAACCAGATTCAGCAATCTTTTGCCATTTGTTTTTACAGTAACGAGCTGATCATGCTGATCAGGGTTGTTTACCGTTTTGATCAGGTTATCAATAGGTAACAAAATCAAAGATAGCGGTGTACGAAACTCATGACTTACATTTGTAAAGAATTTAATCTTCATCAGGTCAAGCTGATGCATTCTTCGCGCTTCGGCGCGTTCCTGCGCGATTTCGCGCTGAGCCTCAATACCTGCCTGCTTACGTTCAAACTCATGCTTTAATTTACGTATACCACGGTGGCGTATATATAATAAACCAGCAACCAGCAATACGATATAACTGATATAGGCAAAAGTTGATTTAAAAAATGGAGGCAGCACAGTAATACTCATCGAAATTTCGCCCTTGTTAATCTCATAGGCATCCTGTATCCGCACTTTAAAAGTATAATGGCCACCATCAAGATTGGTGTAGGTAGCCTTACGGTCATTACCCGAAACTGTTATCCATTCATTATCAAAACCCTCGAGTTTGTATTCAAGCTTTGTCTTATCCGGATTGAAATAATCACATGCCGCAAATTCAATATCAAAAACACTTTGGTTGTGCCGCAGCGTTATTTCTTTAGTTTCCGAAAACGCCTTAGTGAGCACTCCCTTGCCATTTACACTATCACCGGCGGTAACACTTCTGTTGAACAGCTTAAGGTCAGTAAATACCAGGTTGGGTTTTGGTTTAAATATATTCAGGCTTTGAGGATCGAACAGGTTAAAACCATGTACACCGCCAAATATCAGCTCACCACTCCTTAAACGCTTCGCAGCATATAAATTGAACGCTCTTCCCTGCAGTCCATCCAATTCATTGTAATTATTGATATCTACCTTATACTTGCCATTAGTCTCGCTAAGCAAAATGCTTGCAAGTCCGTTGGTTGTACTGACCCACATCCGGCCAGTATAATCTTCAATAATATTTGACACATTATTTGCAGGCAAGTTAACACCTTCTTCAATATTTAAGAACTTATTGGTCTTGGTATTCAGTATACTTAAGCCGTCCTTTGTGCCAATCCATATTAAACCTTTCCTATCTTCGGTAATGGTATTTACATCATTACCTACAAGACTATTTGGGTTTTTAGGTTCAGACAAATAGTGCCTCACTCCTTTACCTTTAACTAAAACGTCAATACCTCTGTCCCTGCCAATCCATTTATTTTGCTGCCTGTCCTCATAAATAACAGAGGTATAGTCTGAGACGCCCGGATTTTCGGGGTGCCTGAAACCATTTATTTTTGGATCGAACACATTTAAGCCACCTGAGAATGTCCCTACCCAAAGCTCGTCGTTGGCGTCCTCGGTAATGGTATAAACACGGTCATCCGTTAAGCTGTTCCGATCATTTTTATTGTGTCGGTAATGTGTGAATGTCTTGCCATCATAGCAATCGAGGCCACCAAAATAAGTGCCTATCCAGAGTTTTTTTTGCCGGTCAATAAATAATCTTACCACAATATCATTTGACAGGCTATTTGCATTTTTAGGATCGTGTTTAAACTGGGTATAAGTTTTTGCTGTCCTGTTGAAATAGATAAGTCCGCCGCCATTTGTACCAATCCATAAATTTCGCCTTTCATCTTCTTCAAAACTGTTGACATCTTCGAAAGGAAGGCTCTTGAGATCGGTAGTAAGCTGCTTATAAAGTGGGAATTGCATGATCCCCCTATGGTAATAGCTGATGCCTTGTTTGAAGGTGCCAGCCCAAATAATCCCGGTGTTGTCTTTATAAAGGTAAAGGCTGTTGCCGCTCAATGATTTGGTATCATCAGCCCGGCTCAGAATATAGTATACCTTATTGGTAGCAGGATCAATCACATTTATTCCGCCATGATCCGATCCAACCCAAATTTTATCGTCGTCTGTTTGGATGATACTGGTGATCACATTTGAATTGAGTTTACCTTCCGGAGTATCCCTGCCGTAGTGCACCAGTTTATCCGTTGACGTTTTGTAGCAATAAACCCCAATAGGACCAGCATCAGAACATATCCAAAGGTTTTGCTTATTGTCCATGATCATGATAAAGTTCCGGACTTTATTATAAAGGGTTTTGGCAAACCCGTCGTACCTGGTTAGCACCTTATTCGCATTTACATCAAGTTGTTCTATGACTCCATCACTGTAAATAAGCCACAAACGATTGGGTTGTGACGCAACAATGTCAATTACATGGTTTGAATGTAAAACTGCCGGAGAAAATCCCGAATTGTTATAGAAAGTAGTTTTCCCGCTTTTAGGATTATAACGATAAAGTCCCATTTCATTGGTTGCAAACCAGAACTCGCCCTGTCTATCCTTCTTTACCCGGGTAATGGGAATGGCTGGTATATGATAACGGGACAGCTCTGCTTTAAGATCATTAGAGAAACGTTCCACTGATGGATCATATATGCTGATGCTGCTATGTGTAAAAACCCACAGTTTATCTCCGGGACCTTCGGCAATATTCATCACATGGTTCTCGACAAGCGAGTTTGAGTCTTTGGCATCGCGCTTAAAGATTTTAAACTTGCTGCCATCGTAGCGGTTCAGGCCAGATGTGGTACCAAACCACATAAAGCCTTTCTTATCTTTATAAATGCAATTGACCTGATTGTCTGATAAACCGTTTGTGATGTCTAAATGCGAAAACTGATAGTTATGGTCTGTCTGTGCAGATGCGTACGCAGGAATGACAAAAACCCAAATACATATGATATATATTTTAAGAGACATATTTATACTTGGTTAACCGTCTACGAAGAATCGACCGCTCAATAAAGATAACGATAAATGCCACCGATGCTGTAAATAACTACAAAAAAGTAAATTTTTCCGGGTAAAGACCGGAAGCCTTCCTTAGTTTTTTCTATTTAATATGTGGTCCGCAGCCATCACCAGAAAAAGATAGTCTGAGGTGCCTCCGCCCAATACATATTCACCTTGCTGCCATAAGTACGGCCAGTTTAAAAGCTCTGGAAAGTCTGGTCTGATCAAGGTTGTGCCGGATGTAATACCTCCAGGTATGTAAGACAGATCTGCCCGGTTGAAGCCATAGGCTGTGGTCATGGATTTTGCCCCGACACCTGATACAAAGGATGAAGTATTAGATCCTGGGTGGCATCCCAGGACAAAGTTCATCGCATGCAGCATGTAATCCCCGGGGAAAATATCAGGAAAACTGGCGTACAAAAAATATTGCCGGTAGCCAAAATTCTGAATGCCCCACCCTGCGCCCCAAATGCTTGGCTCGTAAGGTACGCCATAAGGAGTTTTGCGGCTCTGTTCCTGCACTTTTATGTAGAACTTTTTAACAGCATCCGTAATTTTATCCTTGTACACTCTATTGTCTATTAAGTTTACCGTACGGCTGAGTAGCCATCCGTTATTTTCAAACAGTTCTGACATTCCCGCCACATTGGCGACTAAAAAATCTGAATATTCTTTATTTCTTGTGGTGATCAACAATTCGGTAGCTAAGGCAGTTTTCCACTCGGGGTTGACGTTCTTGTTATCCTGCCACATTCGTGTGGCAATTTCCAGGCACTGCGTTGAAAGTGTGTCGTTGTAGCCCTTCATTACACGGCTGGCAGCAGCAAGTGCAGCAGCTGTTTGCAAGCTGCGTTGCGGATTATCCTCTGTAAATACCCAACGGTCATCCGCAGGTGAGGATGGCGTCAACACGAGGTCGTTATCAACTGCGTTGATAACGAAAGGCTTGTTATCGGTAATGTTTGCCGCGTCACCCAACAATACATATTGTCTTAAAGTAGGCTCAATGACACCACGATAAAATCTGCCCATGGCCTGATAGCCTCCGGTTATCGACAATAAGCCATGTTCGATCTGCTGTAAAAGATCAGGCTTTCCATCCGGCTGCTGTATCTCTACCAAATGATTTTTCTGATCAATTGTTGTATTGTCATACTTGCTGCCAAACTGTTCATAGGCCAAAGTTAATCCGTGTATGGTCTCTGCCTGCGACTCTATTCTGAGGTCAAAATCTCCGGCATCGTGCCAGGCACCCTTGTTAAGAAAAGGAATATTATCGCCTGGATTGAACTTGGTTAATGTACTGTGTCCAGACAGATAACCATCAAAGTGATTGGAGTCTACAGGAGCCATACGCGCATCATCCATATGACATAAGCCATGCCATACCCGGTATTTGTCGTTAATCCGCATATGGCACATCTGGGCAGGCATAAAATAAGCTAAAGTTGGCTGCCAAACATCATTTTTGAAAACAGATTCACTAATCTGAAACGGTTCGCTTTGACGGGTACCATACTTCACCACATACATCCCCGGCCGGGTGATTTTCGTAAAGTCGAATT
>DATFQH010000256.1:0-10049 GCA_035264385.1 Pedobacter sp. | reverse complement strand
ATCAGCTTTATTTCTTTTGTTCGGACAGGAAAGTGATCAGCGATGCAAATTCTTCATAAGATAGTGCATTGGCCAGACCTTCCGGCATCATAGAGGTCTCCAGTTCTTTTCTTTTCAGTACATCTGAAGTTTTTATGGTGGTTACCTGACCGGCGATGTCGCGCATGGTAATTTTATCGGCTGATTCGGCGGTAACAAATCCCATATAGGTTTTATCGCCTTTTGCGTTGATCAGCACCGAGGCAAAGCCTTGTGAAATGGATGCATTGGGCTTAAGGATAGATTCTGCAATCTGCTCACGGTTCATGATAGAACCGATCTGCCCCATGAAAGGACCTTTAAGTGGTTCGCCTTTATTGAGGCTATGGCAGGCTACACAGCCCTGTCTGGCGAAGAGTCCTTTGCCCAGTGTAGGGTTTCCTTTGATTTTTGCCATGGCAAGCATCACATCTTCAATGGAAGATTCGCCGATCTGACCTTTCTTATTCTTTATTTTTTCGAGGTCTATTTTAACTTCATCCTTTGCGGCGATAGCTTCTTCTCCACCGCCGAATTCAGTAATGCCCATCTGGTTTTTCTCGTTCAGGTCTGCGAAGAATTTTTTACCGGCAGCGTCTGCTTTGTTCCATTCTGCGGTAAGGAAGGTTTTGATGGCTGGTGATGATGCCCAGTCTACAGGTACATAGTATGGCCCGTGTCCGTCTGGTCTGGTACTCCACCAGGTAAGTCCTTTATAAGGGTCTTCTTTTTTATAAAGCCTGCCCAGGGTAGTAAGGATCTGGTTTTTCAGGTCCTGATCATTTGATTTTTTGTAGGCATTGATGAGTCCGTCTATTGCTTTAGGGTCGTGCATGTAACGCAGTGCCCAAAGTGCGATCGTGGAGTTTTCTGTTCCGATGGCATCAATACAGGCTTCAACGGCATTTAGGCTGATGAGTGAGCGTACTGCAAGGTGAGCCGGTATAATGGCTGAGTTTGGTGTGGCGTGCGGGCCTTCTACATCTTTGGCGGGGGCTGTGAAAGAGGCTGGTACTTTTACTTTTAATAAGGCTGCGATTGCGGCTTTATTGTCCAGACGGCCAAGGCCTATAATGGCTGCGGTCTGAACACGTGAATCTGCATCGTTGATGGCTTGAAGAAAGGGCGCTACCGGTACATTTTTTACATTCGGTTTCCTGTCGGCGAGTGCACGCAGGGCAAATTCTTTTACTTTTTCTTCTGTGCTCAGTTTCACCAGGTTTTCTGCGCCTGCATTTCCTGCTGCCTGTGCATAGGTGAATATTCCGGCTACACGGCTGTAGAGTGGCAGATTTTTGTCTGATGCGATGCTCCAGGATGCTTTAGCTGCGTCTTCGGGTTTGCGGTTGAGCAATTCCTGCTGAGCGCTGAGACGGGCAACTGCACTATTTGATTTGAGCAGGTTTGCGAGTTCTTTTACTGATGCTTTTTGCAGATTTGGAAAGGCTTTGTATTTCCAGTCTTTAGGTACGGCACGCACGATAAATCCTTTATCGGGGCTTCCGGAATAACCGGCGCCATCCCATGCTGCAAGGTACAGGCGGCCCGAGCCGTCTACATCAAGGTCGGTGATCTGGTTCAGCTTAATGAAGGTTTCGTCTTTTTGCGTAAAGCTTGGCCCGTCTGGCGTGACGCGGTGAATGTATAACTGGCTGTTGCCCCAGTCGGCCATCATCGGTACGTGGTTGTATTTTTCGGGCCAGGTTGGTTCGTCCATAAATAGTGAGCCTGTTCCTGAGCCGCCGCCTACGTCTACAAGGCCCGGTATGATCTCTTCTGTAAAGTGTTTGAACAGCAATGGATATCCGTATTCGCCCGACTGGATGTGATGACTGAAGCGGATATTCCAGCCGCCCCCGTCGTTGGTGTTGTCGCGGGTAAAGATATTCATGTATGGATCGATAGCGACATCGTAGATATTACGTGTGCCATGGGTATAGACTTCCATTTCTGTTCCGTCGGGTCTTACCCTTACTATACCGCCACCGTGCATAGTGAGTTTTGTACCTGAACGGTCTACGGCGTCAGAGAAGCCAAAATCTCCTGTGGCGATATAAATCCAGCCGTCGATACCCATACGGATCCCATTGGTGGCATGGTCTGTACCTCTGCTTTGCAGAAATTTAGGGGAACTGATATTTTGAATAAGCGGTTTGGACGGGCCATCGGCAATTCCATCGTTGTTCTTGTCTTCAAATACTACCAGGTCCATGCCTGTAGCTATTTTTGTTTCCTTTGAAAAGGTGGTATGGAGTACATATACTTTATTGCCGTTTGCGATGATACCCCTTGGGTTGTCTACCTGTGCAAACTCGGTATGCTTGTCTATTTTCCCGTCGTTGTTACTGTCGATAAGCTTCACAATACTCCCTTTGCCGGGGTCTTTTCCTAATGAGCCGATTTTATCTACACCTACAAATACTTCACCTGTCGCCGCTACTGCTAAACAGGCCGGGCTTGGTGTAAGGTCTGATCCGGCAAAATTGGTAAGCGTTAGTTCGGCCGGCCATGCGGATGCATTGCGCAGGGTATCGATTGGTGTAGCTGTTTTTGTGGTATTGAGGTCTTTGCCCGTGAATCGGTATCCGAAAAGGAAGAGAAAGGCATAGATGAATAGTAAATGAATTTTAAACATAATATTTGATCTTACTCAAATGTAAAAATTAAAATGTGATGTGGAAGCAAGGTCGTGGTTTGCTATCGAAGATTTTACTTTATGAAGCGGGGCTGAGCTTGTTACGGAAAACAGCTAAATTTAGCTAAGTTTGTAGCAATGAACAGGAGGCTTATTCTCTTTCTTGCTTTAATGGTTTTTGCATTTGCCCGGGATGCTAATGCACAGCTGACGGACTCGTTGGCGGATTCTGCCGCGGTTGCCGCAAAATATAAAAGGTGGAAGCTAAAGGACAGTGCTTTTGTTGCCAGACAAAATTTTGTTACGGATTCGATTATGAAGCATACCTGGCTTTTTCCTGACTCTATGGTGAACAAACATATGATCATAGATAGTATTATCCATGCGAATGTATATGGAAGGTCTAATCTGATCAACAGGTATAAAGATTATGCATCGAGAAAGGTCAGTAAATATAGGCTGGGAACGCTGGTGCCGAAGGGACAGGTTTGGGTGCCGGCAGTCGTTGTGCTGCTGCTTATTTTATTCGCGACTTTAAAAATCTCCTTTGCCAAGCAGTTACAAACGATTGTGCAGTCTTTCTTCAGCAACCGTGTGCTCAACAATCTGAATAAGGAAGACAACTTGTTTACGTCCTGGCCTTTTTTATTGCTGTTCATACAGTTTGGATTTACTGTGGGTATGTTCTTTTACCTCGTGTCGCAATTTTACCACATCTCTTTCCCGGGTACGGGATTTCAGTTTTATATCAGTATTTCTGTCCTAATTGTAGTACTATATATTTTTAAGATAGTTATCTTAAGGATACTGGGATATTTATTTAACGTTCAGAAACCGGTAAACGAATACGTTACAATATTATATTTAAGTTACTTTAACCTTTCTTTAGTGTTTATTCCGCTGGTTATCGCCTTTGCTTTGTCGCCACTTAAATATGGTCCCTACTATATTGCAATATCTTTTGTCCTTTTGTGCATCATTTTTGCATTTCAGTTTATCAGGGCCGGGGTAAATATTTTATCTCATCATCGATTTTCAAAAGTCTATTTATTTTTGTACTTTTGTGCCCTCGAAATTTGCCCTATATTAATTTTAATCAAGGGAATAGGATTGTAAGCTGTAATTTTTAACATGCAAGAAAAGACAGAAGATAGGTTGCGTAAGGTAAAGAGTATTTTAGTGACATTACCGAAGCCAGAAACAGAGAAATCTCCATACTTTGATTTGGCTAAGAAGTACAACCTGAAGATTGATTTCAGATCATTCATTCATGTTGAGGGTGTACCCGCCAGAGATTTCAGAAAGGACAAGATTACGCTGAGTGACTTCTCTGCTGTAGTTTTTACAAGCAGAAACGCTGTTGACCATTTCTTCCGGATTTGCGAGGAAATGAGGCATGATGTTCCTGCTGATCTGAAATATTTTTGTATTTCTGAATCGACAGCGCTTTATCTGCAAAAGTATATTCAGTACAGAAAACGTAAGATCTTTTTTGGAAAGCAGACTGCTGCTGACCTTGCAGAGGTACTGAAAAAACATGCTGCTGAGAAGTTTCTTTATCCTTGTTCTGATGTGGCTACTGAGGATACGATGAACTTTCTTCAGAAAAATGGTTATGATTTTACACCTGCTGTATTGTTCAGGACTGTAGTTTCAGACCTTTCCGATCTTGCCGAGGTTTTTTATGATGTGATCGCTTTCTTCAGCCCGTCGAGTATACAGTCTTTGTTTGTTAACTTTCCTGAGTTTAAACAAAACAATACGCGTTTAGCTGCCTTTGGAGCCAACACGCATAAAGCTGTTACAGATGCGGGATTAATTGTGGATATCGCTGCTCCTTCACCGGAGGCTCCGTCTATGATCATGGCGCTCGAGAACTATATCAAAAAGTCAAACAAGTAGAAATTCCTTTGAGCCCATTTTGTGCTCATGGCACATTTTTCTCATTATTAATTGTATATTTCAATGATAATTGATAAAATTGTTATAAAATTGCTTTGACGACGCTATGAGAAACATATACTTATTTGGGTTTTTTATTGTTACCATATTACTATCCAGCTGCGGAAAAGGCGGCCAGGGAGAACTGGTTGGGGTTTACAATAGAAAGTTCCGGAACAACAGAATTCCTTTGGGCATGGTATATATACCTCCTGGCAGAACGCTGATAGGAATGTCTGATGAGGATATCAATAATTCTCAGGGCTCTCCAAGCAGAATGACTTCATTTAGTGCTTTTTTTATGGATCAGACCGAGATCTCAAATGCTGAATACAGGCAGTTTGTAAACTGGGTTCGCGATTCTATTGCGGTAACATCACTCGGCCCCACAGGTGCGCCGGCCTTTTTTAAGGCGGTGCCGCAGGGAGCTACAGGCCCCGGAGCGGCTACAGCACAAAGAAATATCGACTGGAGAAAAGTTGGCAATGGTTCGGCTTTGTGGAGTACAAAAAGTAATGGACTGGGTAACAAGCTAACCGACATGTATTATGGCGGTGCTGATGCAATTCCGGGCAGAAATGAAATTGATATTAGAAAACTCAGATATGCTTACAGCTATGTAAGTTCTGATCTGGCTGTTGAGGGCAGAAAAGATCCGAATAAAAAGAGACAGGATTTTATAGTGACCTACACTGATCTTCCTGACCCAAATAATCCTAACCACCATCCGTCTATTCCTGTTTATCCGGATACGCTGGTTTGGAAGGTTGATTATTCTTATTCGCAAAATGATCCAATGGTTAAGACTTATTTTAACCACCCTTCATATGACGATTATCCTGTAGTTGGTGTGTCATGGGAGCAGGCTTCTGCATTTTGTGTTTGGCGTACCAGATTCTATGAGTCTGTTGCTGTTTCCAGAAAGCAGCCTTTGAATGCCCGACCTGAATACCAGTTGCCAAGTGATGGTCAGTTTGAGTATGCCGCGAGGGGTGGTAATGTGAAAACAAAATATCCATGGGGTGGCCCTTATGTGCGTAACACTAAGGGCTGTATGCAGGCAAACTTTAAGGTTGGCAGGGGTAACTACTCTGATGACGGCGGTATGTATACTGTAAATGTAAAATCTTATTTTCCGAATGATTACGGATTATATAATATGGCCGGTAACGTGGCCGAGTGGACGGTAACAGCTTACAATCAAAGTGCTGCGCCCATGTTGCTTGATTTCAATCCTAACTTTACCTACGTTGCAAAAACAAACGACAGTAAATATCTTAAACGTAAGGTTGTCAGGGGCGGTTCCTGGAAAGACATAGGGTTTTTCCTTCAAAATTCAGTTGGTACTTATGAGTATCAGGACCAGGCAAGATCGTATATAGGATTCAGATGTATTTCTTCATATCCTGGGACGGACATTACCTACAAAAACTAAATAAAATCTTATAAATAATTCCTATTTAAAAACATGGCAGCAAAGAAAAAATTTGATTGGTTACACGTGGCAATTTCCTGGGGAGCCAGTATAGTAATCCTTGGGGCATTGGCAAAAATTATTCACTGGGGTGGCGTTTATGCCAATTACATTATAGGTTTTGGACTTGTTACCGAAGCCATTTTATTCTTTTTAACTGGCCTTAGGCAGCCCGAACCCGAACTTCCATGGGAGAGGGCCTATCCTGAACTGAAGGATGACTTTGATGGTGAATTGCCTAAGTCTTCTGCAAGGCCTGCTGTAGCGGCCACCGGTTTTTCTTCTACCGCTGCTTTAGATAAAATGCTTGTTGATGCTAAGATTGGCCCTGAGCTGATCGAAAGCCTGGGCACTGGTCTTCGTACTTTTGGTGATAAGGTTGCTACCATTTCTAATGTTGCAGATGCTTCTACAGCCACAACTGAGTTTACAGGTAAGTTAAAAACTGCTTCAGCTAGTTTTGACGGATTAAATACAGCTTTTTCAAAGGCTACCGCGCATCTTACTGAGTTGGGTGAAAGTAATGTTGCTTCTCAGGCTTATCATGATCAGGTGAACGCATTGGCTAAGAATCTGTCTGCGCTTAACGCGGTTTATGAACTTGAACTTCAGGATTCCAGCGCACACCTAAAATCGATGAATAAGTTCTACCAAAACCTATCATTAACCATGAACAACTTCAACGAGTCTATGGAAGACTCTAAACAGTTTAAGGAAGAGGTGGGTAAATTAGCTAAGAATCTTTCATCGCTAAACGCCATTTATGGTAACATGCTGTCTGCTATGAATCAGCCACGCGTATAATTAGTAATTTGAATATTTATTAATTAACAAAAGAATTATTTAGAATGGCCGGAGCTAAAGAGACAACGAGGCAGAAGATGATCAATATCATGTATTTGGTATTGCTTGCTATGCTTGCGCTGAACGTATCAGATACAATATTAAATGCTTTTAAGAATATCAATGACAGTCTGGTAAGTTCTAAGACCAATGTAAATACCAGTATTGATCAGTTATTTACCTCTTTTCAAAATACCAAATTAAAAGATGAGCCCGCGCGTGCCAAGCCAATATGGGAAAAGGCAAATAAGGCAAAAGCTTATGCGGATGAATTGAACAGTTATGTTCAGAAACTTAAGGACAGATTTGAAGAGGCTGGTAACGGAATAGATGAAGAAACTGGAGATCTGAAGGAAAGAGGAAACCTGGATATCGCTCAGGGTATTATGATCAATCAAAAGGAGGGCGAAAAGCTGAAGGTTAAAATCAATGACACTCGTGACAAATTGATTGCGCTGCTGGATGCTAAGGATCGGGCTGGAATAACTTTTACGCTCGAAGCCCGGGATGCTGAGAAAGCAATTAACAATACTAAGAAGTGGGAAGATCTCAATTTCGGAGAGGGTACTCCGCTAACGGCTGCCAATACGATCCTGAGTAAAATTCAGTCTGACGTGAAGAACGCAGAGGCAGAGATAGTAAAGAAGCTGTTCGGTAACATGGACAAGGCGCTGGTAAATCTTGATCAGTTCGCAGCTGTAGCTGTAGCGCCGAGTTCTTATATCGTTCAGGGGCAACCATATACTGCCGAAGTATTCCTGACGGCTAGTGATTCGAGATCTAATCCTGAGATTACTGTCGGCGGAAACAGTTTATCTGTAAAAGATGGCAAGGGAACCTATACCGGAGGTACTGGTAGTGTGGGCGTGTTTAAATGGAAAGGTACCATCAGGGTAAGACAAACAGACGGACAGGTTAAAGAGTATTTTACTCCAGAGCAGACGTATCAGGTTGCGAAGCCGTCTGCAACTGTATCTCCTGATAAAATGAATGTAATTTACGCAGGTATTCCCAATCCGTTTTCTGTTTCTGCAGCTGGATTTCCTCTGGAAAGCGTTAGCGCTACCATGGCTGGAGGTTCTATATCGGGAAGTAATGGAAAGTATATGGTAAATGTTGGCGGCACCCAGGTTGGTAAAACATTGAGTATAAATGTGTCAGCGACAACTGGCGGAAAAAGCTTAAATTTAGGATCACAACAATTCAGAGTAAAGGCGCTGCCTACACCAAAAGCGTATGTAAAAGGAAAGTCGGGCGGAAATGTTCAGCTGGAATGGATAGAGGGGTCAAATGTTCTGGAAACACAACTGGAAGACTTTGTATTTGATGTGAAGTTTAAGGTGATCAGATTTTCTGCTACCTTTATCAATCCAAGATCTGATGCCGTTACCATGCAGAATAGCGGAGCCGGTTTTAGCGGACAGATTAAGGGTGCGTTGAATTCATTGAAACCGGGAGCTACGATCATCTTTAAAGATATTGTGAGTGAAGGTCCTGATGGCAGACAAAAAGTATTGGATGGAATAACATTTATAGCAAAATAGCATATTATGAAAAAGATCTTAAGCGTTGTAGTATTGTTGTTATTGTGCGCGGGAGTATATGCTCAGGATAGCATTCCTGTGCGTACGGATTCGTTAAAGAAATCCAAAATAAAGACTCCTCCTAAGGATGGCTTCGCGGTTAGGAAAGATATCGACAGTAATGTAATGGTTCCTTATGCAGATGTTCGTGAGGAGGATGTATTTTATTCAAAACGTATTTGGAGAGAGCTGGACCTTAGGGATACCATCAATTCAGTTTTAGGTGCCGAAGGTTCTAAATTAATTGACGTTTTGCTGGAAGCAATAGGAAATGAAGAGCTTACGGCTTATTCTAATAAAGATACAACCGCAGGTAAGTTGCTGGATGATAATGATTCCTTCAAGATCGCGTTAACTGCCCAGGAAGCGTTGCAAAGTGCAAGGGGCTCTGTGGAGGGTACTGCAGATTCTTTAACGGGCGTAATTGCCGCGCCTTCTCTTGGAAGATTGAGATCGGAAGAGTTTCTGAAATATAGAATTAAGGAAGATTGGATACTGGATACCAAGCGTTCTATTTTTGAACCCAGAATAGTTGGGATTGCTCCGATGAAAATGGTGGAAGGAAACTGGCAGCCAGTTTTTTGGATCTATTATGACGAAGCCAGACAGCTGCTGAGTACCAAACGTTTGGTAAATCCGTCCAATGACGCCTCTACGCTGACCTTTGATGATTTTTTTGTTAGAAGGTTATTCTATAGTTATGTGATTAAAGAGACCAACCCGGGCAATAAAAACATTACGGACATGCTGGGCCTGACAGATCCTAAGGATCCGCGGAAATTGTATGAGTCTGAGCGGATTAAAAAGTCTGTGTCTGATTTTGAACAAAGCCTTTGGGAGTACTAGAAAGTTTGTAATTATTTCTTTTAAAATATTAGAAGTCCCCGGTGATACACCGGGGACTTTTATTTTGTAAAATATGCCAGGAGCGTCTGGGTTTGCTTTTTGTTGATTACCGATAGCAGCTCGGCTTCTGTAGCTTCTTTAATTCTCTTAACTGATTTAAACTGCCTCAGAAGTTTATCGGCAGTTGTCTTACCAATACCTGCAATCTGTTCCAGTTCTGTTTTGAGTGTGCCCTGATCTCTTTTTTTCCGGTGAAAGGTGATCCCAAACCTGTGGGCTTCATCACGCAGCTGCTGGATGACTTTTAATGTCTCCGATTTTTTATCGAGGTAAAGCGGGTAGGAGTCTCCGGGGTAATACAATTCTTCCAATCTCTTGGCAATTCCGATTACAGTGACCTTCTTGTCGATGTTCAGTTTCTTTAAGCTGGTCATGGCTGAAGACAGCTGTCCTTTACCGCCATCAATGATGATAAGCTGAGGTAATGTGTCCTCTTCCTCCAGCATTCGCTTATAACGTCTGTAAACGGCCTCTTCCATAGTAGCAAAATCGTTAGGTCCTTCTACGGTTTTAACATTGAAGTGCCTGTAGTCTTTTTTAGAAGGTTTTGCATCTTTGAATACGACAATTGCAGATACAGGGTATTTTCCCTGGAAATTGGAGTTGTCAAAACATTCGATGTGTTTGGGAAGCTGAGTTAATCTGAGAT
>DATFQH010000255.1:0-14783 GCA_035264385.1 Pedobacter sp. | reverse complement strand
TTTCGGAATAACTGTATTTTCTATATTCGGGAAATTCGGTGCTGAGTTGCGATTCGCACAGCAAGACCGAATCGACCAGACCATGTGTATGTGTGACGATGTTCCATGCTTCTTTTAAAGGATTTTCTATATATTTTGCCTTTCCTACCAGATAGCTGTAGTTTTTGCTGAAAAGTTCAGGCAGCCTGCTTTCCCAGAATGCGTGAATGCCGGTTTGATTGGTCAGCTGCCCGTTGTGGTTTTCTGTGGTGTGCAGCGGAACGTGGGCGTCTGCGATATAATGCCCGAGGTAAGCTGAATAGATCAGTATTTTTGCAGAATCACATTCCCTGAAGGCTTGCGTTAGCTTATAATAACTTTTTTGGATTTGCCAGGGTAGTATGCCGTTTTCGCTGAGTTTTGCTTCACCGTATTTTTTTAGGGCATCCTCCCATTTTCTCGGAATGCTGTCTATTGCGATTTCATAGCGCTCTACATCCAGGTAATGCCTGGGTGCTTCTGAGGTGTCTGCATATCTTCGCTTATCGGGATCTGTTGCGTGATCTGAAATATACCTGATATTTGATTTGTAAAATCTCTTTATGCCGTCCGGAAGCGTGAAGACAGCCATCCGGTTGATCTCGATATGGGCAAAGAAACCCCATGAACACAACAGCAGCACAGCTAAAATACCGGCCATAACAACAGCCGCCAATGAGATTGAACTTTTCATTGGCCAAGTTAATTAAATCAGACCTGTGTTCGCTATTCGCTGATGTTTTTTCCCTTCATGGCGGAAGACACGGCAACATCCATCACCCGCTCGGCAAACGGACGTGTAAACTCATTCAGCTCATCGGCTTTCTGAAGGATGTCGTCCTTTTCAGCTTTTGTAAGGGCTGCTTTCAATGCGTCAATATGCGTTTGGGTGTCCGAGATCTCTTCGGCAGTAAGGTGGCTGCCATGTTTTTCTATAAAGCGTTCTGCAGTGTAGACCAGCTGCTCGGCTTCGCTTCTGGCTTCAATCAGCATTCTTTGTTCCACATCGCTTTTGGCGTGGGTGATGCTGTCGATCAGCATCTTTTCTACGGTGTCATCAGTCAGCCCGTAGCTAGGCGTGATGTCTATCTGCTGTTTTACGCCTGATCTTAATTCAATGGCCTGAACGGTAAGTATGCCGTCGGCGTTCAGCAGGAAATTAATGTCTACTTTGGGTAATCCGGCAGGCATTGCCGGTATGCCCTTTAAATCAAACTCGGCCAGCTTCCTGTTTTCCTGTACCAGGTCGCGCTCGCCCTGAAAAACGGAGATCTTCATGTTGATCTGCCCGTCGAGCGAGGTGGTATATTGGCGGCCTGCTTTGGTGGGAATCTTTGCGTTTCTTGGGATGATCACATCCATCAGACCACCCATGGTCTCTATTCCCAATGAAAGCGGGGTAACATCTAAAAGTAAAATGTCTGAACGGTTCCCGGCAAGGATATCGGCCTGTATGGCTGCGCCAAGGGCAACTACCTCGTCGGGATTGATCTCGTCATGTGGTGTACGGCCAAAGAATGCTGCTACCTGCTGCTTAACAAATGGGGTACGTGTGGAACCGCCGACCAGGACAACCTCATCAATTTGTCCTGTGCTTAGATTCGCATCGCTGAGTGCCTGCCTGCAGGAGTCTATGGTTTCTGCTACTTTATCTGCTATGAGCTCCTGAAAGGTCTGTTTGTCGATACTGCACCAGATCTCACCAACCTTTTCGTTGTAGAGATTTTGGCTGCTGAGTGCTTTTTTCGCCGCTTCTGCCTGTAAGCGCAGTATCTGCATCAGGCTGTTGTCGGCTGCCAGCTCTTCTTTATTGAGGTTGTTTTTTTCTATCCAGTAGTGCACAATGGCACGGTCAAAGTCGTCGCCGCCTAAAAAGGTATTTCCGTTGGTGGAAAGTACTTCAAAGATTCCATTCTGTATCGACAGGATAGAAACGTCAAATGTTCCTCCGCCAAGGTCATAAACGGCAATGGTTTTTTGCTGCGTGGGATCAAGGCCAAGTCCGTAGGCAAGGCTGGCTGCGGTCGGCTCGTTTACGATCCTGAGTACATCCAGTCCGGCAAGCTTACCGGCATCACGTGTGGCCTGGCGCTGACTGTCGTTGAAATAAGCCGGAACGGTAATGACTGCCCTGTTTACAGGGGTTTTCAGTGCGTGTTCAGCCCTTGCCTTCAGTTCTTTCAAGATTTCTGCCGAAAGCTCTATGGGTGTATAGAATTTATCTCCTGCCTTGATTTTGACAAGTGAATCGTTCTCATCATCAATGATCTTATAAGAAAAGGTATCCTGATGGCCGGCTACATCCTTATAAGAACGGCCCAGCAGTCTTTTAACTGAAAATATGGTGTTAGAAGGATCGCTGACCAGAAATTCTTTGGCCTCATTTCCTACCAGGGCATCTCCCTGGGTGTTGAAATGGACTACGGAAGGAACAAGTACGCCCTTTCCCGTGTCGTTAATCACTTGCGGCTTTTTATCCGGATTGATAAAGGCGACAAGGCTGTTGGTGGTCCCAAGGTCGATTCCGACAATAATTTCTTCCTGCTGTAATGAACCTGTTGCCAGGTTGATCGATATCTTTGCCATATGCGGCAAATTTACAAATCTTTTTTATGGATATTGTAAAGCCAAAGTACTATATCCTGATAGCTGTCGGTGCCTCTTTGCTGGTTATTGAGTTTCAGGAAGCTGTCGAAGGCTACATCCAGGTAGGCAAACATCTGGTTGTTGTATTTGCGCCAGAAATCACGGTCGTGTTCAAAGTCTTTTATGGTTCGTTCATTGATGCTGCTGTAGAGCAGTTCGTAATCTTGTGGAGCTTTAATCCTGATCTCGAAAAGAATGCTTTTGAGCATGGCATAGGCTGCTGAATACTGAAAATTTTGATCGGGGCTGTTGCTGGCAACCAGGTATCCGATCAGGTTGGCTTCATCCTCACGGCCGATACCCAGCTGGTGGGCAATCTCATGACAGGTGACAAAGGGGAGTTCGGTGGCTGGCAGCCTCATATTTACATTGGCTTCGCCTGAAAGCGGATTGTAATAGCCTTCGATGCCGATTTTTGTGATGATGTAGCTGTTGAGTACCGGCTTTACAGATGGGCAGGGATAGCTGAAGAAAGGATATTTCTTTTCCATTTTGTCATAGCCTGCTTTTGCGATTAGCCGGAGCTGGTCGATGTTGTACCGGGTTCGCTTTACATTGCTGAGCCGGTTGAGTTTTTGGATGTAGAATTTGCCAAGCAGCACCAGTTCTGGTGTAGTATACTTTTCATTGCTGATGCCCAGTTGGGTAGAGACGGTAGGGCGTGAATAATTGAGCCCCCAGCTGATCTTGAAAAGCAGGTATAAAATCAGTATAAAATTGATAATCTGAGCCGGTATTCTGATGCGGTCCGTTTTTTCCAGGGTTTTCCGGACCATTTTTCTATAAAATAGCACCATACTCCTGATGACATACAATACTAGCAGGAGATACAAAAAATCGCCTATCGCAAATGGTAAAAGACCTGTAAAGAAACGCTGGATGACAGAGCTGAGTTTGTAGGTGCCTTCTGCATAAATGACTTCGACCGTGATGTCACTGTATCCGATGATGTATACAACTACAGATGCAACGGCAAGGATTACAAGCTTGCTGAGGGCTGACCTGAGGTTGTTATTCATTACCTGTTGAAACTTAGTCTTTTTCCGGTTTCGTTGGTCATAAACTTACCTTTCTGATAAGCGAGGTTGCCCGATACAAACGTATGGGTGATCTCTGACTGGAAGGTCTGACCTTCGAATGGAGACCAGCCACATTTGTAAAGTATGTTTGCGCGGGTAACTTTTACAGGGTCGTTTAAATTGACCAGTACCAGGTCTGCCCAGTAGCCTTCCCTGATAAAGCCTCTTTTATCTATGCTAAAGCATACGGCTACATTGTGTGCCGTCTTTTCGGCAATTTTTTCAAGGCTGATCTTTCCCCGGTGATACATTTCCAGAAGGGCTGAAAGGGCATGCTGTACCAGCGGGCCACCGGAGGGGGCCTGAAGATAAGGCTGTTCCTTTTCGGCAATGGTATGCGGCGCATGGTCGGTTGCAATAATGTCTATATGGTTGTCCAGCACGCCTTGCAGGATCCCTGCTTTGTCTGCTGCGGTTTTTACTGCGGGGTTCCATTTGATCCAGTTTCCCTTGGCCGCATAGTCACGGTCGTCAAACCAGAGGTGGTGAACACAGGCTTCGGCAGTAATGCGTTTGTCTTTCAGTGCAAGGGTATTGTCGAACAGTTCCACCTCTCTAGCTGTGGAGATGTGAAGGATATGCAGCCTGGTATTGTATTTTTTCGCAAGGTTCACTGCCAGGGAAGAAGAAAGGTAACAAGCTTCTGCACTACGGATCAGGGGATGCATATCGATGGTAATGTCTTCTCCGTATTTTTCCTTGTATATGGCCAGGTTGGCTTGTATAGTGTGTTCATCTTCGCAGTGGGTAGCGACCAGCATGGGTGCTGCCCTGAAGATGTTTTCCAATACCGTTTCGTTATCTACCAGCATATTTCCGGTAGAGGAGCCCATGAAAACCTTGATGCCGCAGACATTTTTTGGGTCTGTTTTTAATACTTCATCTATGTTGGTATTGGATGCACCCATGAAAAAGGAGTAATTGGCAAGGGACATATCTGAGGCGATCTGGTATTTGTCGGCCAGGAGTTCCTGCGTCAGGGTATTGGGCACGGTATTGGGCATTTCCATAAAAGAAGTGATGCCTCCTGCAACTGCTGCCATGCTTTCGGAAAATATGTCTGCCTTGTGGGTGAGGCCGGGTTCTCTGAAGTGGACCTGATCGTCGATCATGCCAGGGAAAAGATGCAGCCCTTCAGCATTGATTTCCAGATCTGCGGATTCACTGATGTTATCGGCAATCTTTTCTATAAATCCGGCTTTGATAAGTACATCAGCTACGACTATTTTGCCTTCGTTTACAACTGAAGCGGCTTTGATCAGGATGGTATTCATACTGTCAAACTTAGAAAAAAAATGTCTATTTTTGCAAAATGCCCAAAAAGTTTGAAGAGTTTAACCTTAACCGACAGATACTAAATGCTGTGGAAGACGCAGGATTTACGGTAGCCACGCCGATACAGGAAAAAGCCATAGGGCCGGTGTTATCCGGTCAGGACCTTTTTGGTATCGCCGAAACCGGAACAGGTAAGACTGCGGCCTATGTGCTGCCCATTTTAATGCAGCTCAAATATGCGCAGGGTGATTCGGCAAGGGCTCTGATCCTTGCACCGACCAGGGAACTGGCCATGCAAATCACAGAACACGTGAAGATCTTTTCAAAGTATACGGATCTGCGGACGGTAGTTGTGTATGGCGGTCTGGGGCCCAAAACCCAGATTGAACAGATCAAGGCCGGAGTGGACATTATTGTGGCTACGCCGGGCCGTTTTTTAGATATTTACCTGGCCGGACACATCAATACCCAATACCTTAAGTTTTTAGTGCTGGATGAGGCCGATAAAATGATGGATATGGGCTTTATTGGCTCAATTCACAGAATTCTTGAAATTGTGCCGCGCAAGCGCCAGAATCTTTTGTTTTCTGCGACTATGAGTGATCTGGTCCAAAAGATTGCCGGAGATTTTCTGAAACATCCGACCATTGTGGAGGTCGGGGAACAGGCGACTCCTGCCCAGACGGTAACCCAGGTTTTGTATGAGGTGCCCAATTTCAAGACAAAGATCAATCTGTTGCAGCACCTGATGAAGGATGCCGAGGAATTTAAAAGGCTGATCATTTTTTGCAAGACCAAAACAGTTGCGGATAATATATTCAGTTTTATTGAAAGAAGATTTGGCGCCGATGCCGTTAGAGTGATCCATGCAAACAAAGGACAAAACACCCGGATCAATTCTATAAACAGCTTCAAGGAAGGTAATATCAGGGTTCTGGTGGCTACCGATGTTGCGGCAAGGGGCATTGATGTGACAGAAGTAAGCCATGTGATCAATTTTGATGTGCCGATCATCATAGAAGATTATGTACACCGCATCGGCCGTACGGGCAGGGCTTACGCAAAGGGTGATGCTTTAACTTTTTGCACGCCTGCTGAAAAATATTACATTGAAAAAATACAAAAACTGATCAGACAGGAAATTCCTGTTGTACCTTTGCCTCCGGAGGTTTTTGTGGATGAAACGCCTTATGAGGAACGTCAGGCTATCGCCAGGGCAATAGATGACCAGAAGCGTAAGGACGATCCTGATTTTAAAGGGGCCTTTCATGAAAAGAAACATGCGGCGGCCATTGCTGCTGCGGCAAGAAATAAAACGAACAAGCAGCCTGCCTGGAAAAAAAAGAAGTTCAAAAAGTAAGATTGGCATTGAAAATAAAACTGACCCCGCTTAATATTGTATCTGCTATAGGTGTTGCAGTAAGCGTGCTGTTATTTGTCAGTAAGGCACAGCCACAGCGCCCTCAGTACATAGATGTCACGGGCATGATGGCCTGGTTTTCCCTGCTGGCAGCGCTGATCTTCTTTGTCTCAGACCTGATTTTCAGAAGATTCATCCCGGGCTTAGGGAAGCTGTGGGTGGTTGAAGGGGTGTTGGTTGTTTTTATCGTTATTTTAATATTTATTATAAAATCCAGTATAAGTTAATGAAACAAGCAGAAATAAAAATCACAGTAGAATTGGACGATAATAATGTGCCTGATAACATTCTTTGGGAGTCTACAGATGCAGAAAGTCAGGAGAAGGTGCCTGTGAAGTCGATGATGCTGGCCTTGTGGGACCATAATTATAAAAATTCGATGCGTATCGATCTTTGGACAAAGGACATGCCTGTAGATGAAATGAAGCGTTTTTTTTATGAAACGCTGCAGACGATGGGAGACAGCTTCCTGAAGGCAACAGGTGAGAAACTAATCGTGGAAGACCTAAGGGACTACTGCGCGCATTTTGCCGATAAAATGGGTATCAATACACAGGCGTAGATGAGAACCCAGGGGATTATAGGGGCTGCCTTAATGGCAATCGGAGGTCTAAGTCCGCTAATGCACCTGCCGATTATCGGCAACTGGAATTATTTTGATATAGACATGAGACTGGCCGTTGCGTTTTATGTACTGGTGCTGCTGGGTTTTCTGGGAGCATTTGCAGGAAAACCGGGCATGATCCGCTTCTCGGGGATAGCGGCTATTGTTCTTGTGCTGATCACGCTGGCAGGGATCTATTTTAAAGCGCACGATTCTTTCGGTTTTTTGCATTTCAGGAAACTGGTAAATTTTGCTGCCGGGATGGTGAAGTATAAGTGGGGATGGTATGTGATTGTTGCGGGTGCCTTTGTTTTGGCTACCGTGAGAAAGCCCAAAGTAGTGATGGTTTGATATTCAAATTTCCATGCAGCTGTTACATCAGGTAAGATACTTAATCAGGAAAGAATTGCTATTGGAATGGCGTTCGAAATATGCCATCAACGGTGTTTTGCTGTATGTCGTCTCGACGATATTTACCTGCTATCTTTCTTTTGTAAGCTTAAACGATAAACTGACCTGGAACGCGCTGTTTTGGATCATTATGCTCTTTGCTTCCATTAATGGTGTGTCGAAGGGCTTTCTGCAGGAGAGCAGGGGAAGGCAGTTATATAGTTATATTCTGGCCAGTCCTGCGGCCATCCTGATTTCGAAAACTGTTTATAACGTGATTCTGATGCTGTTCCTGACTACGATCGCCCTGGGGTTTTACTTACTGGTTTTCGATAGTTTTGTTCCGCCTGATCTGCTGATGTATTATGTTGCCGTAATTTTAGGCAGTATAAGTTTTTCAACTTTGTTTACCATGGTTTCTGCAATTGCCAGTAAGACAGGTAATGGCGGGATGCTCATGGCTATACTGAGCTTTCCCGTGATCATACCGGTAATGATCCTGCTGATCAAACTTGCAAAGAATGCTGTAGACGGCCTGCCCTGGGAAAATAGCTGGGATGATATCGGAATGATTCTGGTGGTTAACGTGCTGATCGTGTCAGTGTCGCTGCTGTTGTTTCCCTACCTATGGAGAGACTAAGTTTTAATGAAATAAATAATTGTATTGTTAACTTTGGCAAGATCAAAAATTAATCAAATATGAATAAGAACTGGTGGAAGATTTTGGGTTCTGTGCTGGTAATTTATACTGCAATTGCAGGATTGTTGCTGGAGGTTCCTCACCTGGCGATTTTGAATGAAACGATACGCAACCTGTATTTCCATGTTCCGATGTGGTTTGCGATGATCGTGTTGTTTTCCATCTCGGTCTTCTATAGCGTCAGGGGCTTGCTTACCCAGAATGAAAGGGATGACATCAGGGCTGTTGAGAGCGTAAACGCCGGGATTGTTTTTGGTTTGCTCGGTCTGATAACAGGGGCTGTATGGGCTAAATTTACCTGGGGACAGTTCTGGAGCTTTGATCCAAAGCAGAATTTTGCCGCCATCTCTATCCTATTGTATTTTGCGTATTCGGTGCTTCGCAATGCCATTGATGAGGAACAGAAACGGGCGAAGATTTCGGCTATTTATAATATTTTCGCATTTCCGATGATGGTGGTGCTGCTGTTCGTACTGCCGCGTCTGCAGGATTCATTACATCCAGGAAACGGGGGAAACCCGGGTTTCAACAGTTATGACCTGGACCGAAACATGCGGATGGTTTTTTATCCTGCCTGCCTGGGATGGATCATTATCGGGTACTGGGTTTATACCATACGTTTCAGAATTCGCATATTAGAAAACAAACAAAATTCATAAGATGAAGAAGATCATATTTGCATTCCTGCTGCTGCTGCTGAGTTCAGTGCAGTTATTTGCCCAGAACGGCCCTGTAGAAATGGCTGATACGCTGAGGAGCAATGGTAAAATTTACGTCGTGGTGATCTGCATTGTACTTATTCTTGCCGGGTTGCTCGGTTACCTGTTCTCGCTGGATAAAAGATTAAAAAAAATAGAGAAAAAATCTTAAGTTAAAAACCAATTTTAAACGACCTAATCGTCATTTTTGACTTCCTATGGCCGTAGTGTGAGCCATACACTAAGTGGTATCGTATTTGTTATATTCGTTTTTTTTAGTGCAATTTTGCAATATAAGACTAACAACTTATTTCAAATTCATAAAAAACTAAAATGGCTACTACAGCAAATGAGACAAAATTTTTTGCCGACGTGTGCAATAATTTTGACAGCGCAGCGCAATTCACTTCCCATCCGGAAGGATTATTAAATCAGATTAAAGCTTGTAACAGTGTGTATCGGTTCCAGTTTCCCATTCGCAGGGGAAATGGATTTGAAGTGATTGATGCATGGCGTGTGGAGCACTCTCAGCACATGAATCCGACCAAGGGCGGTATCCGCTACAGTGACATGGTTAATGAGGATGAGGTGATGGCATTAGCGGCGCTGATGACCTATAAATGTGCTATTGTAAATGTACCGTTTGGCGGCGCCAAAGGCGGGATTTGTATCAATCCTAAAAACTATTCGGTAGCTGAACTGGAAACAATAACCAGAAGGTATACGACTGAACTGATCAAAAAGAATTTCATTGGTCCTGGTATAGATGTTCCTGCTCCGGATTATGGATCGGGAGAACGTGAAATGAGCTGGATTGCGGATACTTATATGACCATGCATCCCGGACAGCTGGATGCTTTGGGTTGTGTAACCGGTAAGCCGATTGCTTTGCATGGAATCAGAGGCCGCAAGGAAGCTACCGGTCGCGGTGTGGCCTATGCCGTTAAGGAATGTGTGAACGTGGCTGAAGATATGGCCAAGATCGGTTTTACTGCGGGTCTGGGCGATAAGCGTGTCATTGTACAGGGCCTTGGTAATGTGGGCTATCACTCGGCTAAGTTCCTGGCAGAGTTTGGCGCAACGGTTGTAGGTTTATGTGAATTTGAAGGTGCCATTTATAATGCGAATGGTTTGAATATAGACGAGGTTTTTGCGCATCGGAAAAATACGGGGTCAATTTTAGGGTTTCCGGGGGCTACCGATTTCAAAAATTCTATGGAAGGTTTGGAACAGCCTTGTGACATCCTGGTTCCGGCCGCTTTAGAGAATCAGATTACCGTGCATAATATCCGTAATATAAAAGCCAGGATCATTGCTGAAGGTGCGAATGGCCCTACTACGCCTGAAGCGGAACTGATCTTTTCAGAGATGGGCGGGATCATTATTCCTGACATGTATTGCAATGCAGGCGGGGTGACGGTATCTTATTTTGAATGGTTGAAAAATCTTTCTCACGTAGCTTTTGGCCGTATGGAAAATCGGTATGCTGAAAATTCAAATGCCAACCTGATCAACACACTGGAAAACCTGACCGGAAAGCAGATTCCTGCTGAAAACCGCCTGATGATTGTAAAGGGTGCTTCTGAGCTGGAACTGGTAAATTCTGGTCTGGAAGACACCATGATCCATTCTTATCATGAGATTCGGGAGACTTTAAAGGCTAAACCCGGGGCGCAGACTTTGAGAACAGCCGCCTTTGTGGGTGCTATTGATAAGATTGCGGTTTCATATATGAGCCTTGGTGTCTGGCCATAAAATTAAAAATATATCAGGATCTAAAAAGTCCGGAGACTCCAGCGTGGGTTTCCGGATTTTTTTTGTCAGATTAATGCTATTAATGTTCAATCTTAAAATCTGTGGCGTACTGCGAACGTATATTGCAGTAAATGGTGATCTATGAAAATTAAGGGTCTGCTGCTTATATTTGTAATGTTATTTGCGGCTTGTAAACAGGGGCAAAAGCTGGAAAGTAAAAACGGATTTACAGTACTTCCCGAAGTAGCTGAAGGCGAAGCAGTGGCTACTTATGCCGGAGGGTGTTTTTGGGCGATGCAGGAATGTATGATAGAACTGAAGGGGGTAAACAAAGTGGTCAGCGGGTATGCGGGCGGAGCCACAAAGGATCCTACTTATGAGAAAGTGCTTGGTAAAGCTACAGGGCATGCTGAGTCTGTTCTTGTCTATTATGATCCGAAGGTAATCAGTTTTGAAAGGCTGACTGCCGCTTTTTTTAATGCGCATGACCCTAAACAGGTAAACAGACAGGGCCCTGATGTGGGGTCAGATTATCGCTCTATCGCTTTTTACCGTTCGGAAAATGAAATGACAATCATCAGGAATGCGATCAGCAGGCTGGATTCTTTAAACGGTTATGTTAAGCCCGTAGCAACAGAAGTTCTTCCCTTTGAAGCTTTTTATCCTGCGGAATCTGATCATCAGGACTATTATAAAAGAAATTTCTGGGACTTTTACATCAGAAACGTCTCTAAACCCAAAGTGATGAAGTTAAGAAAGCTTATGCCGCAATTGATTAAAGCTGAATACGCTGAATAATAGTGTTTTTTGTCAGAGAACTATCAATAAACTGTCATCTAACTGAATTGAAAAGACCTAAGGGACTTTGGGTACTTATATTTTTTATCTTTGTGGGATTGCTTTTTAGCTTAAGTAACAAACTTGGGCTCCACATGATTCTACTGTTCTCAAATCATAGGAAAATAAAATCGGGGCAGCATTGTCAGCATTGAAAGAAAAAATATAAAACGGATGAAAAAAAGTGCAATTATTGGTCTGATCACAATAGCAATCTGCGTATGCTTTCTGGTAAGTCTGAATGCAGATACCAGTAGCTATTCGAGTTTTACTGAGGCTGCAAAAGATGCAAGAGAGTTTCATGTCATGGGGTACTGGGAGAAGACAAAGGGTACTTACTATGATGCCCAAAAGGATGCCAATCATTTTGCGTTTTACATGAAGGACCAGAATGGTTCAGTTAATAAAGTTGTTTACAATGGCACAAAGCCCCAGGATTTTGAGCGTTCTGAAAAACTCGTGCTGATAGGTGAGATGAAGGAAGGAACTTTTTACGCCTCTAAAATACTGATGAAGTGTCCATCTAAATACAATAATGATCTGGTAGAGGTCAAGAAGGACGGTAAAGTGGAAAAATACAATTAATCTTAATGGATATACAATTTATTGGAGAGAACCTCCTTCCGGGTAAAATCGGCCAACTCTTTATTGTTTTGGCATTTGGCGCCTCTTTACTAGCTGCGATCTCCTATTTCTTTGCCGCTAAAAATAAGGACCTTTCAGATCAGTCCTGGAACCGCTTAGGTCGTATCGCTTTCTTGATCAACTGGCTAAGTATTATTGGTATAGGCTCCACGCTCTTTTTCCTGATATTGAATCACTATAACGAATATTACTACGTATATTCTCATTCTTCCAAAGCTCTTCCTGTCTATTATATCGTCTCCGCATTCTGGGAAGGACAGGAGGGTAGCTTCTGGCTTTGGGCATTCTGGCAATCTATGCTGGGGCTGGTGCTGATCTGGAAGGCAAGGACATGGGAAAATGGTGTAATGACTGTCGTGTCATTCTCGCAGGTGTTTCTTACTTCTATGTTGTTAGGTGTGGAGATCCTCGGGCAGAGAATAGGTAGTTCTCCCTTTATTTTACTCAGGGAGGCCCTGAACCTGAAAGAAATGGCGCCTGTGGTGTTTGCAGATCCGGAGAATTATAAGAATTATCTCAGCTTCATTACCGATGGAAAGGGCTTGAACCCGTTACTGCAAAATTACTGGATGGTTATCCATCCTCCGACCTTATTCCTGGGATTTGCCAGTATGGTGGTGCCTTTTGCTTATGCGCTTACCGGAATCTGGTTAAAGAAATATAAAGAATGGATTAAACCTGCGATGCCCTGGGCTTTATTTGCCGTGATGATTTTGGGTACGGGTATTATCATGGGGTCATTCTGGGCTTACGAGGCGCTTAATTTTGGTGGTTTCTGGGCATGGGATCCGGTTGAAAATGCTTCCATAATTCCATGGCTTACACTGATAGCGGGTATTCACGTTATGATCGCCTTTAAAAACACAGGACACGCTTATTTAACTGCGATAGTGCTCGTATTCTTAAGCTTTATCCTGGTGCTGTATGCTTCATTTCTGACCCGCAGCGGGATTCTGGGAGAGACTTCGGTGCACTCGTTTACTGATCTTGGCATGTTCGGCCATCTGATCCTGTACAATGTGGTCTTTCTTCTGCTTCCTTTTATTTTATTGATTATCCGGTGGAAAGAATTGCCGATCACCAATAAAGATGAAGAGACTTATTCAAGAGAATTCTGGATGTTCATCGGCTCTTTGGTGGTAACCATAGCTTGTATCCAGGTGATATTCGTTACTTCTGTGCCTGTGTTTAACGCAGCCTTCGGAACTAATTTTGCTCCTCCAATTGATGCTGTTAAGTATTACAACCAATGGCAGGCCCCATTTGCCGTTCTGGTAACGATCATCTCCGGGTTCTCGCAATTTATGAAATACAAACGCACAGATCCTAAGAAATTTTACAGCAGTCTGCTTGCAACCGTTGTTTTCTCGATCTTAATTACTGCCGGTTTTGTATATATCACCAATGTTTATCACAACCTGATGTTTATTCTGCTGACGTTTAGCTGTGTGTTTGCGGTGCTGTCGAATGCAAGGATTCTTGGACAGGCTTTCGGTGGTAAAAAGAAATTGGTGGGTGCAGCTGTCGCGCATATAGGCTTTGCGCTGTTGCTACTCGGTGCACTGGTAGCCGCGGCGACCAATAAGCCGATTTCACTGAACGCATCTAAATTTATCCCGGTTAAAGATTTTGAGAAGGCTGAAAAACCAGGTGAGAATATGGTTTTGTATAAAAATGAACCTAAAAAAATGGGACGCTTTACCGTTACTTATATCAGTGATACCACGGTTGCTCCCAACACCTTCTATAAATTGAATTTTAAAGTTTACGACGAAAAAAGCGGTGCGCTAAAAGAAGATTTTGATCTTAGTCCGCACATCCAGTCCAATGAGAAGATGGGCCTGATCGCGTCACCGGATACCAAGCATTACCTGACCTACGATATTTATACACATATTACGAGTGCTCCCGTTAAAGAGGAAGAAGATCACGCTCCGCATGAAGGACATAACGAGGAAGAAAATTATAAGGCGCCAAGGATCGTAAATGTCAGCGTGGGTGACACATTGCACACCAGCAGTGGTATCTTGACCGTGAAGGGCGTTAATCCTAAGCCTGCTGCTAAGGATTTGGTGATTGCCCAGGGTGACCTGGCTGTCGGATTACCAATTGAAGTTGATGTAAGTGGTAAAATCTATAAGACTGAGCCTATCTTTTTGGTAAAGGGCAATAACATTTTTGACTTTGCCAGGAACATTGATGAGCTGGGTCTGAGACTTAGGTTCACCAGGGTGTTTCCTGATCAGGGCAAGATGGAACTGCAGATCTTTGAGAAGCCTCAGCAGGCTAAAGACTGGGTAGTTTTTAAATCTATTGAATTTCCTTACATCAATTTGTATTGGGTAGGGACAATTATTATGGTCATTGGATTCCTGTTGTCTATTTTCAGAAGACAGAAAGAAATAGGTACGGTATAAAATGAAGGTAGTCTGTATCGGATCCGGTAATGTTGCAACACATTTTTGCGTTGCCTTGAAGGCAAAGGGAGCCGATGTAATACAGGTTTGGAGTAAATCTGACGAAAATGCCGCGGTCCTCGCCCGACTTATAGGTGCGCAGCCGGTCTCTGATCTTGCTTTAATTGACAAAACGGCCGCCTTATATCTGATCGCTGTAAAAGACGATGCGATTGCTGAGATTTCTGCCGTATTGAAGGGCATATCAGGCCTTGTGGTCCATACTTCAGGAGCAACAGATATAAGCGTGTTATCCGGGT
>DATFQH010000254.1:0-2979 GCA_035264385.1 Pedobacter sp. | reverse complement strand
TGGGCATATTTATTACGTTCCTCACGATCCGGCAGTTCAATAATGTACTTAACCATGTTTTGTACATTGCGGCCATATTCGGCAAGGATCAACTCGTTTCTGGTGGTATTATAATCGAAATTCATGTAAATTATTTCTATGATTGCTCTTTAGCTAACAGAACAGAAGACTGTAATTAAGCTAGTTTAAATATATACAGATTTAACAAATATATAGCTTATTTAACAATTCGCAATTTAGCAAATTTTAATAACAACTGTTTATTGCCTAATCCCTGGAAAAATACAGTTGCTTTTACATCCGGTAAGCTGCCTTCAAGACTTACAATTTTCCCGAAGCCGAATTTTTCATGCTCCACTTCCATGCCATTTTGAAATGCATTTGCAGCGTCTGGTGTAAATCCCGGAGTCGGTATGTGCGCCTTAGGGAGTAGTGAAGTAGTTTTGGGCCGTGGAGCCGTACCTGCGGCCCCTGAAGATGCTGAACCGGAAGACATTGCCGGCTTGGGCTTACTGAAACTGTCCCTTTGTTGCGTCCAGCTGCGGCGTTCGGTGTCGAAGCTGTCTCCGTCGAGGACGTTTTTAGTAGGTTTCACGACCTCTATTTCCAGGTACCTGGCATTGATTTCATTAATGAAACGGCTGGGTTCGCAATTGGTCAGTGTTCCCCAGCGGTATCTGGAAGTTGCGTAGGTAAGGGTCAGTTTTTTCTCCGCCCGGGTAATGGCTACATAGAAAAGCCTGCGTTCTTCTTCCAGATCTGTTCTGGAGTTGAGGCTCATCTGAGAAGGGAAGAGGTTTTCTTCCAGTCCTACCACAAATACATTCTTAAACTCTAAACCCTTAGCAGAGTGTATGGTCATAAGCGATACGGTGTCCTTGTCCTTGTCATCGCTGCGATCATCATTGGTGAGCAAGGCGATGTCCTGCATAAAAATGGCAAGACTGCGGTCTTCAATGTCTTCGCGCTCAGCAAATTCCTTGATTCCGTTAAGTAACTCCTGGATATTTTCATACCTGCTGCGGCCTTCTATACTATCGTCCGTATGCAGTTCCTTCAAGATGCCTGAATGCTGGGATATATATAATGCAGTTTCATAAGCATCGAGTTTTTTAGATTCAGCTGCAAAACTTTGGATCAGCAGGGCGAAGTCGTTCAACTGGTTGGCTATACGTCCTTCTATATATTGCTGCGGGTTACAGATGACCTGCCACATCGTGATGTTGTGCTTATCTGCAGCTACAATGATCTTTTCTACTGTAGTATCGCCTAAGCCACGACGCGGATAATTGATGACTCTTTTGATGGCTTCTTCATCTGCCGGATTAAAGGTCAGACGGAAATAAGCAATCAGATCCTTGATTTCCTTGCGCTGGTAGAAGGAGAGACCGCCATAGATCTTATAAGGTATATTCAGCTTCCTTAATGCTTCCTCCATTGCTCTTGATTGCGCATTTGTTCTGTATAAGATTGCGAAATCGTTGTGGTTATATCCTTTGGAAGTACGTTCCTGTATGATAGCTTCAGCCACAAGCTTACCTTCTTCATTGTCAGTAAATGCACGCTGAACCTTGATCCGGTCGCCGGGTTCATTGTCGGAAAATACATTCTTTTCCAACTGGTTCTTGTTGTTGGCAATGATACTGTTTGCTACTTCTACAATATTTTGTGTAGAACGATAGTTTTGCTCCAGCTTATACACCTGCAGGTCAGGATAGTCACGTTCAAAATTGAGAATGTTCTGAATATTCGCCCCCCTGAAGGCGTAGATACTCTGCGCATCATCACCTACCACACAGATGTTTTGGTAGGCGGCGGCCAGTTTTTTAACGATGGTATATTGAGAGAAGTTGGTATCCTGGTACTCATCAACCATCAGGTATTTAAATTTTTGCTGGTATTTGTTTAAAACGTCCGGATGTGTCTTGAGCAATACATTGGTTTTAAAGAGCAGGTCATCAAAGTCCATGGCTCCAGCCTTAAAACAGCGTTTGGTGTAAGTTTCGTAGATCGAACCTAATAATGGACGTTTGTTGCTCACATCCTCGGCCTGTATTTCCGGGCTCTCAAGGTATTCTGTATGGGAAATCAGATTATTTTTTGCAGATGAGATTCTGTTGTAAACGAAGTTGGCATTATATAACTTGTCATCCAGCTGCATTTCTCTTAAAATAGAACGGATCAGGCTCTTGCTGTCATCTGTATCATAAATGGTAAAGTTTGAGGGATAACCAATTTTTTCAGCCTCTACCCTTAATATTTTGGCAAAAACAGAGTGGAAGGTGCCCATCCAGATGTTTTTGGCCTCAGAACCAACGACTTTCATGATCCTTTCGCGCATATCTTTAGAAGCTTTGTTAGTAAAAGTCAGTACCAGAATATTAAAAGGATCTACTCCTTTTTCAATCAGGTGGGCCACCCGGTACGTTATAACCCGGGTTTTGCCCGATCCGGCACCGGCTACGATCATTGCCGGACCTTGTGTGTTTTCTACTGCTGCTCGTTGTTGAGGGTTTAAACCTGCTAAATAATCCAAAATCCGTTCCTGCTGTTTAAAAATGCAATTGAATAATATGCTCTTTGGCAAAAGTAATAAATTCTGTTCTTTCTGAAGGTATTGGCCGTCAATTTGTTCATTTTAGCCATTATCGCATGATAAAAACCGAATCCTTTCATTTTTGAATATTTTTAGCTCAGGATGATTTATAATAATAACATTAAGATAGCAGAACGGATAAACAGGGCGGGCCTTTTTCAGACACTTTATCATGCGCTTTTTGGTGCCCGGACTTTCCGGGATTCAGATGGGAATACAATACGTGCGAATCTGATGCGTATTTCGGGGCCGCTGTATTTCATTTTCAGCGGCACAGTAACCGATAAAAGCGGTTTGCATTATGGCACGCTAAAAAAGCAAGAATTTCTTGATGTTTTAATGGGTATGTTTGAGGATCTGCAACCTGAAGATATGGATCTTAT
>DATFQH010000253.1:0-11955 GCA_035264385.1 Pedobacter sp. | reverse complement strand
ATCTCCTTCACCGAAAACCAGACGCAGATGGTGATGAGTGAAGATGCAGTACCAATGCACTGGGAAGAGAATACCGAATTTGGTGGTTATTATGTGTATGCCACCAAGAAATGCCAGACAGAAGAGAACTTCTTCGGATTGGGCGATAAATCAGGTAACATGAACCTCCGCGGCAGAAAATTCCAGAACTGGAATACCGATGCCTACTCATTCGGATGGGATCAGGACCCGCTTTACCGTACCATACCATTCTATATCGGTGTGCACCAGCAATCCGCCTACGGAATATTCTTCGACAACACCTTCCGTTCGTACTTTGATTTTGCGAAGGAAGACAATACGAAGACCAGTTTCTGGGCAGACGGAGGTGAACTTCAATACTATTACATACACGGGCCACATTTGATGGACGTGGTAAAAAGATACCAGACCCTGACCGGCACACACCCCATGCCACCAAAATGGGCCTTGGGCTATCACCAATGCCGGTGGAGCTATTATCCCGAGAAAAAGGTTAAAGACATCGCAGACGGCTTCAGGTCTAGAAATATTCCTTGCGATGCCATTTACCTCGATATCGACTACATGGACGGCTATCGTTGTTTCACCTGGAATAAGAGCCACTTCCCCGATCCCAAACGGATGATTAAAGAACTGGCCAATGACGGATTCAAAACCGTAGTTATGATCGATCCGGGAATTAAAGTAGACGACAACTACTGGGTATTCAAGGAAGGCAAAGAGAACAACTTCTTCTGCCGCCGGAGTGATGATTACTTTATGGAAGGCCACGTATGGCCTGGCAGATGCCAGTTTCCAGACTTCACCAACCCAGCAGTAAGAGAATGGTGGGGCGGTTTGTATAAAGAACTGGTAGAAATCGGCGTAGCCGGTGTATGGAACGACATGAACGAACCTGCCGTATTCGGATCAGGAACATTCCCTAACGACGTAAGACACAACATAGACGGCTACCGCGGCTCACACCGTAAGGCACATAACGTCTACGGAATGCAAATGGTACGCTCCACCTACGACGGGCTGAAGAAACTCATGCGGAACAAGCGGCCCTTTACCATAACCCGTGCCGGCTATTCCGGAATGCAGCGCTACGGCTGCGTCTGGACAGGCGATAACGTTGCCACCTGGGAGCACCTTAAAATAGGAAATATCCAGTGTCAGCGCATGTCGATCTCCGGCGTGCCATTCTGCGGAACTGATATCGGCGGCTTCAGCGGAGAGCCCGATCCGGAATTGTTTACGCGTTGGATCCAGCTCGGAACATTCTCACCCTTCATGCGTGCACACTCTGCCGGCGATACCGCCGAAAGAGAACCATGGAGCTTCGGTGAACCCTATACCAGCATCAACAGAACCTATATCGAACTGAGGTACCGTTTACTTCCATACCTGTATTCCGTATTCTGGGAACACCACAGATACGGATTCCCGATCCTGCGTCCACTGGTGATGCTCGAGCAGGAAAACCCGAGTACCAGCTTCCGTCAGGACGAATTCACCTTTGGAGATAAGATTCTGGTGTGCCCGGTATTAGAGCAGGGTGCAGCATCCAGAATGGTATACCTGCCAAAAGGCAAGTGGTACAACTTCTGGACACTCGAAGTACTTACCGGTGAAAGCGAACACAGCATCCTTACACCGCTAGACCACATGCCGCTTTTCGTAAGAGCCGGATCGGTGATACCAGAATACCCGGTAATGCAATATGTAGGCGAGAAAGAAGTAGAAGAAGTACTGCTAAATGTTTACTTTGCAGACTATGAAGTTAACTCATTCCTTTTTGAAGATCACGGAGACACCTTTGCATACGAGCAGGACATCTACTCCGAAAAGAAATTCAGTGTTAAAGGAACCGCTGCTTCACTGGTTATAGAACAAAGCAGAACCGGCCTTTATACGCCAAACTACGAATGGTACAAGTACAACGTAGTTGGCCTGCCATTTAAAGTAAGCAAGGTAACTGTAGACGACAAAGAAGTAACAGACTTCAGTTTAGACGCAGTCAATTGCCTGCACTTCAAGTCCAATAAGAATTTCACCACTATCAAAATATACAACTAATGGAAGTGCTTGCCTTCAGCTTATTCAGCGAATTTGATATCTCACTATTCATTTCAGGCAAGCATTTTCGGCTATATGAAAAATTCGGTGCACACATTACCACAGTAGAAGGCCAGGAAGGCACCTATTTCGCAGTCTGGGCGCCAAATGCGCAAACGGTTGGCGTAATGGGCGATTTTAACCAGTGGAACCGCACAGCACACACCCTTTACCCGCGCTGGGACTCTTCAGGAATCTGGGAAGGATTTGTCCCTAACGTAGGTAAAGGGGATGTATACAAGTATGCCATCAAAGCATTCGACGGTTCAGAAATAGAGAAAGGAGACCCCTATGCAAACCGGTGGGAGCGTCCGCCAAGAACAGCATCCATCGTATGGGACCACGAATACACCTGGGGCGATAAAGCATGGATGAAGAAAAGGCCGAAGGTAAATGCCCTGAACAAACCAATGTCTGTTTACGAACTGCACCTGGGTTCATGGCAGCGCGACCCGTCAGAACCAAGGCGTATCTTAACCTACACCGAAATTGCGGCAAGTCTGGTTCCGTACATACTGGATATGGGTTTCACACATGTAGAGCTCATGCCGATCATGGAATACCCATATTATCCATCATGGGGCTATCAGATTACAGGATACTTTGCCGCAAGTTCCAGACACGGCACACCGCAGGAACTCATGTACCTGGTAGAAGAACTCCATAAAAATGATATCGGCGTAATTCTCGACTGGGTTCCGTCACACTTTCCCGGTGACGCACACGGCCTCTATCATTTCGATGGCACGCACCTGTACGAACACGCAGACATGCGCAAGGGATTTCATCCCGACTGGAAATCTTATATCTTCAATTACGACAGAAACGAGGTCAGGTCATTCCTGATCAGCAACGCACTCTACTGGCTCGATAAATTTCATGCCGACGGCCTTCGGGTAGACGCGGTAGCGTCCATGTTGTATTTCGACTTCTCCCGAAAAGCAGAAGAAGCCGCCACCAACGAATACGGTGGTAGCGACAACCTTGGCGCCATTCTGTTCCTCAAAGACCTCAACGAAGCCGTTTATGGCAATTTTGAAGGCGTACACACCATAGCAGAAGAAAGCAGCACCTACCCGGGCGTAACCCATCCCGTATTTGCCGGTGGGCTTGGCTTTGGCATGAAGTGGATGATGGGCTGGATGAACGACACACTGAAGTACTTCAAGAACGATCCCATCAACAGGAAATTTCACCATCACCAGCTCACTTTTAGCGCTACCTACGCCTTTACCGAGAATTTTATGCTCCCTTTTTCGCATGACGAAGTGGTGCACGGTAAATCGTCGATGATCTATAAGATGCCCGGCGATGAATGGCAGAAATTTGCAAACCTGCGCGTGCTCTATGCTTACATGTTTACACAGCCCGGAACCAAACTGCTGTTTATGGGCAATGAATTTGCGCAAACCCACGAATGGGACTTTAAAAACTCCCTCGACTGGCACCTGCTGAAGCATCCGCCTCACCTGGGTATGCAGAAAACCGTAAGGGCCATCAACAAACTGTACAAGTCTGAGCCGGCACTCTACGAGCACAGCTTTTCTCATGAAGGATTCGAATGGATCACCGCAGATGACGAGCAAAACTCCGTTTACATCTATACCAGAAAAGGCACCAAAGGCAAAGACACACTGATCGTGATCCTCAACCTTACGCCCGTATACCGAGAAAATTACCGTGTCGGACTGCCCTTTAGAGCCAATTGGAAAGAAATCTTCAATACTGATGAAGAGGAATTCTTCGGAAGCGGTAAATCTAACCCGGGCAGCCTCTTAGCAGAAGCAGAAGGATGCAATGGCAGAGAATATTCTATCGTACTGAATATCCCGCCACTAGCAGCCATAGTTTTAAAACAAAGTAAATAGTCAATACAATAATGCCTCGTGTTAAAATAATCATCATAATCAGCGCGCTCGTGCTTGCTGTCATACTGGGCTGGGTGCTATGGCCCGCCAGTTTGTATGAAAAATATGGCTTCAGTACCCAAATGCCGGTATCAGGCCCTGGTGTAGACCCAACTACCACTACGCCAAAGGCAGCCGAACTCTACAATAAAGGCGACCTGAAAGAAGCCCGAAAGCTATTGCAAAAGGAATACATGTGGTATCCTCAGAACCCGCTGCTGGGCTATTACTTTGCCATCACCCTTATCGATGCAGGCAAGATCAGCGAAGCAAGGACGATCTTAGCAGACCTGCACAAGCGGCAATCCGCTTTTGAATATGATGCCGCATTCTACACCGCCCTGAGTTATATTAAGGAAGGCAATAAGGCAGAAGCCGCCGTATGGCTGCATAAAATACCCGACAGCATTCCCCGTTCGGCAAATGCGAAAGCACTGCTCAGTGAGCTTAAGAAATAGCGCTTGTATAATTAAAGTCATATCCTGCAAGATCGGTTACATTTAGCACCGACAGGCCCTAATTTTGTATTTCATTAGAAATGAAAATGAAATATTCTGTATTAGATCTTGCCACAGTTATAGAAGGAAAAACTCCTGCCGATACTTTCAAAAATAGTGTTACCCTTGCCCAGCACGCAGAACAATGGGGTTTCAGCCGCTACTGGCTCGCAGAACATCACAACATGATCAGCGTAGCAAGTTCAGCTACATCAGTCGTGATCGGCCATATTGCCAACCATACCAAAACCATCAGGGTAGGCTCTGGTGGTATCATGCTGCCCAACCATTCGCCACTGGTTATCGCAGAGCAATTCGGAACATTAGAATCCCTGTTCCCCGGCCGTATAGACCTCGGTTTGGGCAGGGCACCTGGTACCGATCAGGTTACTGCGATGGCGATCAGGGGCGAGCGTTTCAGCGGCCCCAATGATTTCCCCAAAGACGTACTTAAACTGCATCAATATTTTTCAGCCGCAAACAGTACCAGTGCGGTAAGAGCGATTCCCGGAGAAGGCCTGAATATTCCCATCTGGATTCTCGGATCCAGCACAGATAGCGCCCATCTGGCTGCGGCTTTTGGGCTTCCCTATGCATTTGCCAGTCATTTTGCACCGGCACAACTCCTTACAGCCATCAATATTTACAGGAATGAATTCAAGCCATCGGCCAATCTTGATGCCCCGTATGTAATGGCCTGTGTCAACGTAGTTGCCGCAGATACCGATGCCGAAGCAGAACGGCTGGTTACCTCATTGTACCAGTTGTTCAAGGGCATCGTAACGGGCAAGCGTCAATTGCTGCAGTCACCGGTAGACAACATGGAAGACGTTTGGGATGTATACGAAGAAGCCCAGGCCAGTCAAATGCTGGCGTGTACCTTTGTAGGCAGCAAGCCCACCATCGCAGCAGAGTTGGAGCGTTTTATCGAACAAACGAAGGTAGACGAGATCATGGTTTCCTCGCACATTTACGATCATCAGGCACGGTTGCGCTCTTATGAGCTCCTTTCAGAAGTCTTAAAATAGCAAACTCACCTGAGTTGGCTTTGTGTTGGGTTCAGTTCGAAGATAACCTTGTCTACTGAGTTAGTTTAACTTCTCCCTTAGCGGGTTAATTTCGGATATATGTTCCAGTACTAGAAGTTCGTGTATACGTCTTTTGGAGCTTTGCTTTGAAAAGGAAACGTTATTGTAGTTTTTTTAAATACTGAAAACCAATGTGTTACTAGTTTGTTTTCAATTTGGGATGCCATAGATCCCGAATCATTAATCGATGTTAAGGGCATATTACGGTTGAATGATTTTTTTGTAAGCAGGCAACTAGGGGTTGTCTGCTTTTTTTATGTCAAATAACTTTAATGACACATTAAATAAAAAAACCGGAAGCCTTCGGCCCCCGGTTTCACCCTCCCCACTAAATCCAGCTCACATTTTGCTCAACAACAGGCCCATGCACTCACTCTCACAAATCACACCCGCCGCCTTTTCACTCACCCTCACCAATCGCCTCAACAATCACACCTGCTGTCTCAAATCATCCTCACAAATCTCAACTCACCATTCGCTTTAATCCTTTTCAATCCTGCTTCACGTTATCAACTTTCACATCTCTATCTTCGCGATTCTGTTTAATAAACGTAGAATATTGTTGAACAGATGTGCCGTTAATCAGGTATTACTTTTGGATGACGAACACATGGGGAACCCTTTCATCAATCTCTCTCAACCACCGCCACAACCAGGCGCTTTAATCAACTGCTGAATCGATTCAGTGTAGCCAAATTGTCGAAATAGTTGTTATATTTATGATACAAATATAAACTATGAATATTCCTTTCAATATGATTCAGCAGCGCCCTGTCCTACGCAAGCTTGCGTGTCTTCTCATGCTGGTTACCGTAATCTCAGCCTGTAAGAAAAGTGAGAAATTACCAGATGAGGAGCCCGGCCCGGTGCTCAAAAGTGATAAAACCATCACTGCATTCAGTTTGATGGCCGCTAAAAACCCCGGTATTGCCGAAAACGTAAAAGGAGAGATCATCGGCGACACCATATTTCTTCGCGTATTTGCAGAAACCGATATCAGCAAACTGATTCCATTCTACTCTTATGTAGGCAAACAAGTGGTTGTCAACGACAAACCACAGGAAAGCAATGTTACCTTCAACAACTTCAGCACCCCCGTGCCCTATACTGTGGTGGCAGAAGATGGCAGCAAAAAAACCTACTTTATAAAGCTAACAGAATCTGGCATAGCCGCCTTATATATCAATACCAATGGCGCACCGATCGTTAGCAAAGACGACTACATCGACGGGACGGTAAAGATCATCCAGAACTTTAAAACCGTAGCCTACGAAGGCGTGACCGAAGTGAAGGGCCGGGGAAACTCGACCTGGTTTGATATGCCAAAAAAACCATACCGCTTAAAACTCGATAAAAAAGCCTCGCTGCTGGGGATGCCATCCAGCAAAAACTGGGTGTTGCTCGCCAATTATGCCGATAAAACCCTGATCCGTAATGAACTTGCCTTTACCCTGAGCAGAGAGATGGGCCGCGAATTTACCCCCGCCTCTAAATATGTAGAGCTTTACCTTAATGGCGAGTATCGTGGCAACTACCAGCTAACCGAGCAAATTAAAGAAGGCAAAGGGCTCGTAGATGTAGAAGACGGCGGCTTTTTAATAGAACAAGACCTGTTTGCCGGTGGCGAAGAGGGCAACTTTTTTACCAGCAGAGATCAGCCCTTCGTGATCAAATACCCAGACGTAGAGGATATTACCAACGAACAAAGAGATTATATCAGGGGGCACTTCCAGAAATTTGAAGACGCCCTGTTTGCTGATAACTTTGCCGATCCGGTAAACGGCTATCGTAAATATTTCGACATCGACACCTATATAGACCACTACCTGATCAATGAAATCATCGGTAATCCCGACGCTTTCAGGAGTACGTATATGTTTAAAAAGAAAGACGACGACAAGATTTATACCGGCCCCATCTGGGATTTTGACAAGGCCGCCAACAACGACAACCGCCTTGGCGATCAGGTAAGGGGCCTTATGGCCAACTCTGCCTTCGAACCGAAAATGTGGTTGCACCGCATGTTGGAAGACAGAACGTTCAGACTTGCAGTAAGGCAGCGCTGGAACTTTTGGAAACTTAAGACCAATAAACTGACAGATGCCATCGCACCGCTGGAAAAGAAACTATCTGCCTCGCAGGTCAAAAACTTCATCAAATGGGATATTCTGAAGAAACAAAGCTACCTGGAAATGAACGTTTCCGGCTCCTGGGCAGGCGATGTTGAGTATCTGAGAAGGTTCTTGACCACCCATATTGCCTGGTTGGATACCAAGTTTAACAGCGCAGAATACCAGTAGATTAGAACTTGCCGGCCATTACACTATTGCTGATACTTTTGCCATCTTCCGCCTGGAAACTAAGGTAGCAAACCATCGGGCGGGAGAGGTAGGCAGGAGCAAGGGCAATAAATTCCTTGCAAGCCCGGCGCTGCGCGCCGATCAGCATGTAGATTATACTTTCATCCGGGAGCGGCAAATCGTCTGCTCCCAGATAACAAATCAGCAGCATAGCTCGATCGTTTAAGATATTGCCCTTGTTCATCGGATCCAAAGACCAGGTAAACTCAAGCCCGCCAGGTTGTATGGATACACTTGCGTCGTACGCAGGCGGCAGCATGCCCTTGCTCACCAAAAGTTTGCTGTAATCTATACCGATGTTTGGATATGCACCCATACAGGCGTTGTGAAAATTATAAGATATCGCTTCATTGAATGCATTTTTGTCGGTATTCTTTACTTCCAGTAAAAAACCGATGTTGATGACCGGCAACATGGGTTTCAAAGCTCTATTCAACAGTTTGATCATCTGCCTGACGGCCAATTGCGGTATGGTAGGTGGTTTGTTGCTCGTTCCCTTAGTACGTATTACTGCTTTCCCATTTAGGGTATAGCCAACCAGGTTGCCCAGCTTTCCGCTGAAACCACCAAACAGTCCTTTGTTCATTCTAGCCATGATTTTTCATTTAAGTTGTAAATTTCATTTGCCAGCAAACTTAAAGTCGATTTGCGAACCCAGCAATCTGCGTAGGCAGATTGCAAAGGCTTAGCATAGCCTTATCTTAGGGGTTCGGTAGGCCAAAGGACTAAGCAAGGCCTAAGGAAGGACTAAGAAGCATGTACGAAAGGCCTATAATAATTGAGGCTGGAAGGCTGGGCGAAAAGGTTAAGAAAAGAATGGATTGTTGAGTTGGAAAGGTGAAATAATTGGGGTATTTAGAAACGGCTTTTATATTGAAAAACATAAAACTGCACATTCGGTTGTGCACAATTGAGCTAAAACTGCACATTCGGTTGTGCACTTTGCTGGTAAACTGCACATCCGAATGTGCAATCTGAATTTTATTGATCCCTCCATTTGTTGTGCTTTCATGAAAATGTACATACCTTAAGCACGGTTTTAACTGATCATAAAAAAAGGGAACGATTTGCGATGACCGCGACACCATTACATACCGAGCCGGAACTGCTCGCCAAAGTGGCAATGGGAGACGAACGTGCATTTCGAACCATTTACGAAAAATACCACAGGCGCATCTATACCTATGCGCTGCAGATCCTGCATTCCGATGTGCAGGCCGAAGAAGTTACTCAGGAGATTTTTCTGAAGCTCTGGACACAATCTGCCACACTTCATACCATAGACAACCTCGAGGGATGGCTAAAAACCATGACCCGCAACCGCTGCCTGAACCTGTTCCGGCGCATCGTGCTCGAAGCGAAACACGATCATGACCTGAGTAAAAACTACAAAGAAAGCCATAATGAGACCGAAGAAAGTATATTGCTGAACGATACCAGGAACCTGCTCAATGCGGCCATTGAACTGTTGCCCGCGCAGCAAAAAGAAGTTTACCAGCTTTGTCATGTTGAGGGATTGAAGTACGAAGAAGCAGCCGAACGGCTCAACATATCGCCCAATACCGTTAAGACGCACATGAAAAGGGCGCTGGCCTCTGTGCGCGAGCATATCCGCAACAATACCGATATCGCTGCGATCGTGGCTGTGTATAGTTTAATGGGGCGGTTTTTATAAAAATTAGATTCGTAGTCGCTCATTTCGACGCAACCAAGCCTACTTTTTATCTAAAAACCTCTCAATCATCGGAATAACAAAGTCGGCCTGTTTAGAATTGGATTTTAAGGTCGTTACCTCACCAATATACTCCCCATGCAGGCCCGGAATGATAGCCAGTTCAGCGCCAACGATTTGTCTTTGCATTTCGATGGCATGTTCGGGTGTGATCACATCTTTATCGCCGATGATGATGAGGGCCCTGGATTTAATTGATTTGATCTGCTCATCGGGAATGTCCTTGAAATCTACCATCCTTTTCGCATCCCTGTCGTGCATGATTTGGAGGCCTTTGGCATCCGGTGTTACGGCCAGATAAGCGTCCTGTAGTTCCTGAGGCATATTGGCCAGGCTCGCCTGCTTCATAAAATCGAAAAACTGCGGTGGAACCCCATTGCGCTTGGAAAGTGCGGAACCTAAAATGATCTTATTGACAAGCTCGGGGTGACGGAGGGCTATTTGTATGGTAGTTGTACCGCCATTGCTAAAGCCAAAAAAATCTGCCTTAGCGATATTCAGGTTTTTCAGCAGGGTAGCTACGTCGTCTGCATCCTGCTCAAACGACGAGTCTTTACCGCGGTCATTAGTTCTTCCGTGGGCCTGCAATTCCATAGCGATTACCTTCCTGTTTTTAGCCAGCGGTTGGATAATCTGGCCGAAATTGGACTGAATGGTCGATCCGCCGCCATGAATCAGCACCAGCGGCTTGCCCTCACCATAAATTTCGTAGTACATTTTGATGCCGTTTACTTCCGAGTAGCCGCTTTGAACAGCCAATGGGTCTTTTACATCGTTCATATCCTGATTTTTGCTTTTATCTGTCTGGCTTGGCTGGTTGCAGGAAGATGCAATCAGGCAGGTCAAAATAATATATACAATGGTCTTTTTCATTATATTGATCTTTGCATTGGTTCAACCGAATGATTGCTAAATATAATGACAAGTAGCCGGTTGACAAAGGGTTCGTGATGATGCGGTCTGTATTTTAGTGACTTGCTTTATCCATTTGTTATTTACATTGTTTAGTGGCCTTCATTTACATCGTTTAAAGGCATGAAAAACCGAAATGCCCATTCTGAGATTTCTTAATTTATATACTATGCTAAAAGTTATGTAAAAGCGGGCCTTCAAAAGATGCAAATCACAATTATAGTGTCCGTCCATAAAGTAACAACGGACATTTTTTAATGTCTCACAATCACATTGTATATGGCAAAACAGATAAAAATGTTAACTTATAACCATTAGAAATTTAGTAGTTTAGCATAAAGCTAAAAGAAAATGATTAAACGCTATTTAATAGCATTTGTAATTGTAATCGGCGTTTCATTTGCTACAAGCAGATGTGCAGCGCAAGGTAAGAATGCTGAAATAAACACGCTTGTTCAGGCATATACTGATCTGGATCTTTTTAACGGAAGCGTTCTGGTAGCAAAGCAAGGAAGGATTATCCTGGAAAAAGGATATGGAAAGACCGCATTCCCAAACGGCAAATTCATCACACCGGATACCAGGTTTTGTATCGCCTCACTCAATAAACAATTTACCGCTGTACTGATCATGCAGCTTTACGAGGCTGGAAAACTGGACTTGCACAAACCTGTCAGTACCTATCTTTCCTGGTTCAGGAAAGACGTTGCGGAGCAAATTACCATACATCAACTGCTCAGCCATACTGCTGGATTACCGGAATACACCGAACGGACTGATTTCTTCACGACCGTCAGCAAATCGAAATATACGCACCGGGAATTTATAGAAAAATTTTGCAGTGAGGATCTACAGTCTAAGCCTGGTACCGCATACCGATACACCAATACGGGATATTATATTCTGGGAACAATTATAGAAGAACTGACAGGGCAGTCCTATAAGGAGGTATTGCAGCGCCAGATCTTAGATAAAATTGGCATGAAAAGCACTGGGATGGCTAGTTCCAATACAGGTGTGGAAAGTGTCCCGGGCTACGACTACCAGTTGGGCGCTTACATTCCAGTACCGCATATCGAATTGTATTCCACTATCTTCGCCGCGGGCGGTATGTACTCAACGGTTCAGGACTTATATCTTTGGGACAGGGCTTTATACACCAATCAATTGATGAAGGAAACCAGTAAGCAAATTTTGTTCACCCCGGTCCTTGCCGGGTATGCATATGGCTTTGGTGTGGCCGGTAAATTTATATTTCATCAAGGTGCCATCAATGGCTTCCGCACAATAATTACCAGGGTCACAGACGAGCAAGAAGTGATCATTTTGTTGAGCAAT
>DATFQH010000252.1:0-7168 GCA_035264385.1 Pedobacter sp. | reverse complement strand
AGTACTAAAGCCGTGGCTAAGCAGTAAATAAAAAACTGGCACAATTGCTGCATATTCGCCCCGGGATATTTTTACATTTTACCAGAGTATGAACGGACAGATCGATTTTGACTGCCACGAATTTCTTGACAACACCAACCTTGCCATACTGGAGATTTCTCTCTCCGAGAATGATGGCAATAAGCGCCGCTATGAATGGCTGCTCATCAGCAAAGAAACTCTTTCTGTAAAAAGAATGGAACTCAAAACCAGAGACGGTTCCTGCTTGGTTCCGGAACGCTTTTTCGATCTGGGTTTACTTAAATACGACAGTAAGACCGGAGTTTTTATTGAAGCCGCAACCAAAGACCTGCACCACCTGGAACACAAAGGATGTGAAGACATCCCAAAAGCATACCTTTCCGCTGTGAGTGCTTACTTACTGGAATACCTAGTGATGTAACTTGTAAAACTAAGATTCCTCTACGACAAAGGCTTTCAACTCGTGCAGCTTGCCGTCCCGCAGTAGCCACACGTCACAATAAGAATAATCAACAGGCACACCTTCCGCATTTTTTAAATTGATTTGGTCAATAGCGACCACAAAGTCTCCTTCAGCAACTAGGCTTTCCACCCGGAACTTTGGAGGCTCAGTTTTCACCTTAGCCATATATTTGCGTACCGCATTTTTGCGGTTCAACACTTGGTCGCCAATAAAATTCCAGACCTTATCAGTTGTACAGTATGACGAAAAGCCTTCAATCACCCTTGTTGATCGCCTCTCCCAATGCACCGATGGTGCACATGGCAATTAATATCAATACCGATAAGGGAATGGTCAACTGGTTGGAATCAGTAACGGAAGAACAGTAATGCAATATTTAACATAGTTTCAGAGCTGGTACTTTGCGCAAATGCCTAACTTAAGTCAAGCCCCTAATGTTTTGCTTCCCGATCTTAGGAACGTATGACTTAGTGACATTTTCAGGTCTCTTCTCAATTGACGGTCGAATCTCCTTAAAATAAGCATTGAATTCTAATAACGAACCTACCTTTCTATTTTTCAAATGATGGATCGCCCCTTTCTATCCCGGTCATATATATCCAATGAGCGCTACCTATTCCTGATTTCGGCTAAGTAATGCCCCGATTTCACTAGGCCGGAGAGTCGAAGCTTGATGAATTTTGCCTATATCAAAATTTAATCATTATGAAACAGTCACAAACACCCATCATCAGCTTTAGTCCAGTTATATTACCTGTCGGCGGGCGCCACGTAGATCTTGAAATAAAAGTATCTGCTCCGGCAAGCGGAAACAACCTGCCGGTTATTCTTCTTTCGCATGGCCATGGCCCATCTAACTTTCTCTCTTCCTACAGAGGATACGCCCCCATTGTAGATTTTTTTGCGGCAGAAGGGTTTGTTGTGATTCAACCTACTCATCAAAATTCCAAAGCACTCGGGCTCCCTGCATCCCTTCCTGAAGCACCGTTGTTTTGGAGTTCACGGGCCACAGATATGAAATTTATCCTGGATCATTTAGACGAAATTATTTCAACAGTACCTGGGTTAACCGGAAGAGTCGACAAATCAAACCTTGCTGCCATCGGCCATTCCATGGGCGGCCAGACCGTAGCCATGTTGGCTGGCATGGAGGTTACCGATCCCGCAACAGGTAAAATAGTAAATTCCGCAGAACCAAGATTAAAGGCACGGGTGCTAATTGGTGCATCTGGTGGACCCGAAGGATTCAATGGAGCCGTCAGACAGCACTATCCTGTGTTAGCGGCCGGCAATTTCAGCACTATGACTTTGCCAGCACTTATTGTCAATGGAGACAAAGACATAAACCTCATGTTCTCTGATGTGGAAAATTGGCGTGCCGACGCTTATTACCAAAGCCCCGGCCCGAAGGACCTGCTGACCGTGTTTGGCGCTGAACACATTTTTGGTGGCATTTCAGGGTATGATGCCCGCGAGACAAGCGATGAAAATCCGGAGCGTGTTGCCTTTGTATGTGAAAGCATTCTTGCGTATATTCGGAGTACATTCGATCCAACCGATTCAAGTTGGGAAGAAGCAAAGAAAAGCCTTAACGGCGTACAGGGTGCATTAGGCAGCATTGAAAGTAAGTAACAAACAGACAATATGAAGGTTGAGATGTCTAACCATAGATTCAATTCTTTATCAAGGTTGCATAAGGCGCTGGACATTCCGGCGCCAATGCACCCGTTGGTAAGTTTAATAAATAATGCTGAAGGAACCATTCCGCTGGAAAGACTTCCCAATCCCCACATTTTAAATTTTTACAAGATCTCCTATAAGATGAACTTCCAGGGAAATTTCAAATATGGGCAGCATTACTACGATTTCGACGAGGGGGGAATGTTTTTTGTTTCGCCGAATCAAATTACAGGAGGCCACGCACCGATCAGTGATCAATCCGGTTATACTTTACTTTTTCACCCGGATTTTTTACTGGGTTATGAACTTTCCAAAAAAATTAAAGCCTATGGCTTTTTTTCCTATTCTATCCATGAAGCGCTGCACTTATCGGAAAAAGAAAAGACCACCGTGATCTCTGTTTTTGAAAATATTGAAGAAGAATTAAAAGGCAGAATTGATAATTTCAGCCAGGACGTTGTTATATCTCAGATCGAATTGCTGCTGAATTATTCCAACCGATTCTACAGCCGGCAATTCATTACCCGTAAGGCCGTTAGCAGCGATCTGCTTGAAAAGGTAGAAGACATTTTGCGCGCTTACTTTCAGCAGCGACAAGCGAAAAAGCAGGGCTTACCAACAGTTCAATTGCTTTCTGCGGAGTTGAACGTTAGTGCAAATTATTTAAGTGATATGCTGCGATCACTTTCCGGGCAAAATACCCAACAGCACATTCACAACCACCTGATAGAAAAGGCAAAGGAGCTGTTATCGGCGAGCAATGCTTCGATAAGCGAGATAGCCTATGAATTAGGATTCGAGCATCCCCAGTCCTTCACTAAACTTTTCAAGCTCAAAACCAGTCTGTCGCCTTTGGATTTCAGGCGTTCTTTCAATTAATGCAAACCTAGTTGCGACACGAGCCATCCTGCATTGTTATTTGCTGACATAATCAGCTTTAGAAATATCGGTTTCTTATGTTGGAACGCAGTGTATTACCAGGTATTTTAACAAATTGGCGCCACTTCCAACACCTGAATTTTCACCCCGCACCTTATAAGTATTTCACGATGAAATTTGTATACCGTAAGGCGAATTGAATCTAGCTATCCTGAACCGAGAGTTGTCGTTCAAAACAAAGAGCTAACGAATACATACAGCTGAACTAAATATCAGCGCAAATTAATACCCTCAAAAACAAGTCCTTACATTCAGCCCAATTGCCCTTTATATCCCAGAGTATTAATTAAATACGCGAGATGGCGTCCATGTCCATCCTGCATTTCTTCTATTCTAATTCAATTTATCCCATAACCGTTCAATTGCGTATTTTTGCAACCAACGAAATAGACATGGAAGAGATAGAGATCAAAATTGCCACAGCAGTGGACTTGGAAACTGTCCAGCGGATCGCCAGAGAAACTTTTGTAGAGACTTTTGCAGACAGCAATACCGAAGCAGATATGAAACATTACCTGGAAAACAGGCTAAGCGAAGACCAGCTTGCGTCTGAACGAGCGAACCCCTGCTCCATATTTTACCTGGCCTGGGAAAACAATCAGGCTATCGGTTACCTTAAAGTTAATTCCGGTAATGCGCAGACCGAACAACAAGATCTCTCAGCGCTGGAAATAGAAAGAATCTATGTCAAACAGACTCACCACGGCAAGAAGGTAGGTCAGCTCCTATTTGAAAAAGCTCTTTCAGTAGCCAAAGACCTGAACTCTCAGTATGTATGGCTGGGTGTTTGGGAAAAAAACCTCAGAGCAATCAGGTTTTACGAAAAAAATGGCTTCATTGCTTTCGACAAACACATTTTTAGAATGGGCCAGGATGAACAGACGGACATCATGATGAAAAAGGAGCTGGCCCAGCCACTTGATTAGTTTTCGAGGTTCAAATGTTTAAACATTTCCTTGGTAATCCTTTTGACATTTATAGATAGCTGCTCATAACTACAGTGGCGCAAACCGATTGGAAACGGGATACCTTGCTCCCGCTTGACCAAATCAATGGTGATTACCGAGCCTTCATAGACCTCATCTTCCCCTTCAAGTGACTCGTAAAGCGAAGTGGCAAACCCTTTGTCTTGGCCAAGAGAAAAACAGCCATAGCTGTGGATGCCCTTGTGCGTTTTAATATTCAATGAAATTTCGTACATAGTTTACGAACTATAAAAAGAGCCGCCCAAAAAGGGGCGGCCTGACATCATCGTAAAAAGTTCAGCTTAACTAATTTCAATCTGGCGGCTTTGGGTTTTAGCCTCTTCACGTTTGGCGATATCGATGTGCAATATACCGTTGTCGTACCTGGCCTCGATCACATTTTCATCGGCAGATTCGGGCAGGGTGAATGAACGCAGGAAAGAACTGTAGCTGAATTCGCGCTTGTTAAAATTGCGCTCCTGCGAATTGTTCTCCAAAGACTGCTCTACTGAAATACTCAGCACATCTCGTTCCAGGGAAAGCTTAAAATCTTCTTTCTTCAGACCAGGCGCAGCCAGCTCTACATGATAATGATCTTTACTTTCACTGATGTTGGCCGCTGGAACACGGCTCAAAATACGGTCTGAAAAAAATGTGTCGTTGAAGATCGAATCGAACACATCATTAATGCCTGGCATCAAACCATTTTTTTTCACATTTCCGTTTGGATTAAATTTAACCAGTGTCATAGGTTTTTCCTCCTCAAATTGATTTTAATGATTAAAACTTACAATTAATTAAACTCTGAACTTCGCGTTCAAAATCCATATATCGAATAAAATGCCAATGCTAAGACGCGCATATTCAACTGAAAAATTTGCAGTAAAATGAAAAAATTTCAGAATCAAAATGTCAAAAATTCAGTTTAGTCCATAACGAACGCCATCTAAGTTGCCCGGATACAATGCCTTGGCAAGAAGGAACAGCAAATCGGATTCGTCCTCTATGGCAACATGAGACACTATTATACATACGATGACGAAGAAAAAAACACCTATTTCAGTTCGAAAATCACTTGCTCACTTTTTGGTACTTGCAGAAGACAACAGCGACATTACCAGCGCCCATGAACTGGTTTTTAAATTATCCAGGCAAAAGGACAAAGAAATCCTCGCGGTGCTCAGCCACGACGCAGACCACCAATGGCATCAGCTCCAGGGAGAATTTAGTGAGCGTGAAATAGATGCAATCGGCGCCGCCATTGACGCGCATTATACCTAAACTGTTACTTCCTCCAGTGATCGAAATCCAACTCTTCGGTATCAACAAAAGTAGAATCCAATGCATGATGGTCAGGATAATCCTGAGGGGTAATTTCTCCGCTTGTCCGGTATTCACTGGAAATCGTACAAGCCTCCAGCATTTTTGAGGGAACCTGTGAAACAGCAATCTCTACCAGCCGCTCATCACTAGGATCTTCCATCAGCCATTCCCAGCACAACTCGTCAGGCGGGATGGTAGGCATACGTTCTTTTGAGTTGTGTATATATTTCATTGTCCCATTCGCCCCGGTAGTTGCAAAGGCCACAGTCCTCACCATCGCCCCTTTCTCCGGATCAAACCAATCATTATAGAGTCCCGGAAACCAGAAATATTCTCTTCCAACAACGTTAACATGATAGGGTATTTTTTTAGTGGCCTTAAGTACCTGTCCCTGCTTTCCGAATGTAGGCTCATGTCTGGACTCAATCATTCCGGTTGATAAGACCAGGCACCTGCGATTCCTTGCCGCATCTGCCCACATTGACTTCTTGCCATCATCTCTTGTAAACAGGTTTTCTCCTTTGAAATTCAAGGTGGTATACATCCGCCTGAATTTTGTAGCCTCCTCTCGGCTTTTGATGTACTCGGGAACATAGCCCCATTCCGCCTGCTGAATATCAAAATCCCTTCGGTCGTCACTTGCAACGGCAATGGCCATCGGAGCATAGTTAAAGCCATTATGTACCCCAACGTCTAAAAAATCATAGTTTTTTACTGCTTTTTCCAATTGCTTGAGCTGAATAAACTCCGCTCTGGTGACTCTTTGTCCGTTGTAATAGCACATATTATTTCATTTTAGCGCGGATGTAACCCGCAATTAATTTCCCTATTTGTTCCGCTTCAGCTTGCCTGCCCTGGGGAATAGACGTCCAGAACTTCTGATCGCGCAAGCCAACACCGACCGCGATCACCAACGGTTTTTTCCAGCCTTTAAAGTCAACATGAAAAACCCGGTTTGAACCGATTTCATGTTCAGCTACGACAATAATCCTGTCCTCCAGCTCCAAATCAAAAGGTGGTTCCAGTGCTCTCATCCTTAAATTTAAGAAAAATTTCCAGATCAATCATCCGGTGAATTGTCTTTTTCCTGAGGGTGCTCATCAAAATACTCGCGTGCTTTCTTCAACCCTGTCGCAATAGCAATCCCTTCATCGCCTGATTCTTTCAGGATTTCATTCGCATTTTCAACCGCCTTCTCCCGTATATACCGGGGCTGGTTTTTGTAAGATGGCGGATAATCTCCGTTATACCATGGCATAATTCCTCCTTTTCAGATTTAAACAGCTGGACGTAAGGATTGTTTAATATCTATACTTGAAGCGCGCCGCCTACTTTGAATGTTTTTCATTTTTTTCAGAACCATCTTTTTTTACAGATGTTAGCATGAAAAAGCTACGTATGGAAAATTCAGATAAACCGCTGCAAAGCAGCGATGGACATAACCCCGGATCAAGGGATGACCTACATCAGCAAGCTGAAAAGCTCCAGGCTGATGCACGGGCAGTTGCAGGATTTGACAGCCCGGATGAAGATGCGGCCGATCCTGAAGCGGCCACCCAAGGAACGTCAAAGGGATTCGACCGCGACCACCAGGAACTGGAAACCGGACTTAACGACGGGGATTTGGATAACGATGCAGAATAATTTACAGGCTATGGGAACGCAAAAAGATCAGAAGGATTTAAACGAGGCTAAAAAGGATGTAAAGGAGCCAAAACTCCAGAACCTTGGCAAGGAAAACATCGGCCTTGAACAAGAAGAAAAACAGAAGGGAGAT
>DATFQH010000251.1:0-9408 GCA_035264385.1 Pedobacter sp. | reverse complement strand
AAATTCTAAAATTGGACAGTACGAATTTTAATGTATATAAGCAGCTCGCGTCTATGAACAGAGGCGAACTGGACATCAACAGGATTAATTACCTGCGCAAAGCCAATGAATTAAATAATACTGATGGGGATGTGGCGTTTGACCTGGCAGAACTCTTTTATAAAATGAACTTCTTTGATAAGGCGACTGAGGTTTTGAAGCCTGCGATTGCGGCGGATTCCGCAAATCTGCAGTTGCTGAAAATGAAGATGCCGATCGCTATATCTTCTAAAAATTATGAAGAAGCAATTGCTACCGGACAGAAATTGTTGAGCTTTGGTGACAGCTCGACCTTCGTGCTGAATAACCTTGGAAAAGTTTATTACCTTACCCTGGACTATCAGAATGCACTTAAATCTTTTTTGATGATCAAGCAAAAAACGGGTGATGGTGAAGCATTGAATTTTAACATCGCGAGAAGCTACAGAGGCTTAAAAGATTATAGCAATGCCATTCCTTATCTGCAAAATGCAATTAAGGAAGGTGTTTCTCCGCTGGTGGCCAGCTATTACGGGCTCTTGGGTGATTCGTTTGAAAATGTAAACAAAAATGAAGACGCCAATAAGGCTTATAAAAAAGGTCTTGATTTTGAAAACGATGGTAGTCTGCTTTACAATATCGCACTGGTTTATGAAACAAAGCTGAATGACAAAAAAAATGCAATCAGCTTTTATGAGCAGTACCTGAAAACGGTAAATAAGGAGCAGCAGCCTAAGCTGATCAAATTTATCAATAACAAGATTGAAGAATTGAAAAGGTAATTATCTGCCAATCAGTCTTGCTACATATTTACCGATAACATCAAATTCAATGTTAATGGTGCTGCCATCGTAAACTTCATGCAGATTCGTGTGTTCGAAGGTATAGGGAATAATGAATACGGAAAATTCATCTTCAGCAGAATTCACTACGGTGAGACTGATTCCGTTGATACAGACTGAGCCTTTCTCCACAGTCACATTTCCATTGACGGAATCATATTTAAAGCGATATTCCCAGCTTCCATCCAGCTCAGAACGCCTGATACAAATAGCAGTCTGGTCTACATGCCCCTGAACAATGTGGCCATCCAGACGTCCGTTCATTTGCATACAGCGTTCAAGATTGATCTTGCTGCCCTCTTTCAGACTGGAAAGATTAGTCTTCCGAAGCGTTTCTTCAATTGCCGTAACTGTATGTGTGCCATCTGAAAGTGCCACTACGGTAAGGCATACACCGTTATGTGCTACGCTCTGGTCGATCTTAAGTTCATTACTAATTGCAGACTGAATGGTATAATGCACATTGCTGCCTTCTTTTTTTATTGTTTTGATCTCTCCAAGAGTTTCTATTATTCCTGTAAACATTTCTATGAGTTGAATCTTATTCTATTTTTTTTCCAGTTGCTGTTTTTTAACAGCGCCTGCGGCTGGCTCTGACCAGAACCAGCTTCTTTTTTAAACGAGTTTACTGCCGCGATTGCAGCGAGTAATGCTTCTTCATTATGCTCAGACTTCAAACTGTCTGCATTAAAATATTTACCTACAAAATGGGTGTCAAACACACCGCTTCTGAAAGCCTCGTGCTGCATTACAAATTTCCCAAAGCTAAGTGTAGTTTTTATACCCGTAATGTCATATTCATCAATTGCACGGATCATTCTCGCTATGGCTTCTGTTCTGTCTTTGCCATAGCTGATGAGTTTGGCGATCATCGGATCGTAGTAGATCGGGATCTCCATGCCCTGCTCAAATCCGTCATCTACCCGGATACCGTTACCTCTGGGGATGGTATAGGTTTGCAGCAGGCCAATATCGGGAAGGAAATTATTTTCGGGATCTTCCGCATAAACCCTCAGTTCTATCGCATGGCCGGTAATGGACAGGTCTTCCTGCTTAAAGGACAATATCTCTCCCCTGGCGATCTTAATCTGCTCTTTTACCAGGTCCAGACCGGTGATCATTTCTGTTACCGGATGCTCTACCTGCAAACGGGTGTTCATTTCGAGAAAGAAGAAATCGAGGTTTTCATCAAGGATGAATTCGACGGTGCCGGCTCCGACATAATTTACCGAACGTGCCACATCTATTGCGCATGCGCCCATCTTCTGACGGATTTCAGGACTGAGTATGCTTGATGGTGCCTCTTCTATCACCTTTTGATGGCGCCGTTGTACAGAGCATTCCCGCTCGAAAAGGTGAACAATATTACCATGTGTATCGCCCATAACCTGAATTTCAACATGCCTCGGAGAGGATACATATCGTTCTATAAATACCGATCCGTCGCCAAATGCGGAGGTGGCCTCGCTAACGGCAAGCTGCATCTGCTGCTCAAAATCGCTTGCCTGTTCTACAATTCGCATTCCCTTTCCTCCGCCACCTGCCGCAGCTTTGATGAGTATGGGAAATCCTACTTCTTCAGCACGGCGCTTTGCTTCAGCGACATTTGTAATGGCTTCTTCTGTTCCCGGGACCATAGGAATGTTGTATTTCAAAGCTGCTGCTTTGGCCGATAATTTATTGCCCATGATCTCCATAGCTTCGGGCGTCGGACCGATCAGGATGAGGCCTGCGGCTTTTACTGATCTCGCAAAGGATGCGTTTTCTGAAAGGAAGCCATAACCGGGATGAATGGCTTCGGCACCAGTGATCTGACAAGCTTCGATAATCTTTTCTCCAAGCAGGTAAGATTGGTTTGATGCCGGTGGGCCAATGCAGACGGCCTCATCAGCATACCTGACATGAAGTGCTTCCCGGTCTGCTTCTGAATATACCGCTACAGTATGAATTCCCATTTCACGTGCGGAGCGCATGATTCGCAAAGCGATCTCTCCCCTGTTTGCTACAAGAATCTTTTTCATGAATAAGCTTTAATTATTTCGATTGCCTGATCGGTCATTTGTGAGGAAATATCGAGGTGAGTGACCATCCTTATGGTTTTTGGTCCTGTTACACTGCATGCTAAGCCCTGCTCTGCCAAGTGCTGTACGACCTGTCTTGCCTTGAATCCTCCGGCAACATCAAATAGAACAATATTGGTTTCAACAGGCATAACAGAGTCCACGTAATCTGCACCCTGAAGCGCAACTGCCAGTGCCTGCGCATGGGCATGATCTTCAGAAAGACGACCGATATGGTGGTCCAGTGCGTAAATTCCAGCTGCCGCCAGAAAGCCTGCCTGACGCATCCCGCCACCGAAGGCTTTCCTTATTTTGATGGCTTTCCTGATCGTTTCTTTTGAACCCAGTAATACAGACCCAACAGGAGCACCCAGACCTTTGGACAGACAAACGGAGATTCCCTCAAAATATTTTCCGTAATCTTTGGCCTGATCCCCGGTATGGCTCAGGGCATTGAATATCCTGGCTCCGTCGAGATGCAGTTTAAGTCCTTTGATGTTACATAAGGTGTGAATCGGTTCTATCTGACTCAGTTTATAACAAGCACCGCCGCCCTTATTTACTGTATTTTCCAGTACTACAAGGCTTGAATTGGGGTAATGGATATTGGCTTCATTGATCTCTGGCTCGATCAGCTCTGGTGTCAGTATTCCCCGCAGACCATTTAACAGCCGCACCGATGCCATGGAGTGGTAGGCAATGCCACCACCCTCGTACCGGTACACATGTGCCGTCTGGTCGCAGATTACTTCGTCCATCGGTTGTGTAAAGCATTTAATGGCGATTTGATTGCTCATGGTACCTGAGGGACAGAAAAGTCCTGCTTCCATGTCAAACATGGCTGCCAGTTTGAGTTCCAGATTGCTGACTGTTTCATCTTCACCAAATACATCGTCGCCAACTTTAGCTTCCATCATTGCCGCAAGCATTCCTGCTGTTGGTTTGGTAACCGTATCACTTCTGAGATCGATTTTTATATTCATATACTACTTAGGAATGATAAAATTTTGCTATTCTATGTATTTTGCTAAATTCGTTTTTTTTAGCTTATAAGTTAACAAAAAATGCAGGTTTAGTTTCAACCCGAAGCAGATTTTGACCCGGTAGTTTTGCACGGCTGCGGAGGACATGATTTTTAAATTTGGATTTTAAAATACTAAGTGTATTTTAGGCTTAGTGTTTTTTTAACAATATGGTAACTTTCAAATCACGAGCAAAGTAGGAAAAAAGTCCATTTAAACACATTTAAAGGAATAAAATTTAAACTTGAACCAAAACATATAAATTAGATTTATGAAAAAAAACCATACCAAAGTGTTAGGATTATTTACTTTTATCCCGAAAAAAACAAATTAAGATGATAGTTATTGCAGACGGTGGTTCAACCAAAACCAATTGGTGTTTAATTAATGAGGCAGGAAGAAAGATCCTTTTTAATACAGAAGGTTACAATCCTTACTTTTCAAGCACGGAATACATTGTTGAGTCTTTAAAGAGCTCATTACCTGATCATTTAGAAGCTGATAAACTTACAGAGGTTAATTATTACGGAGCTGGCTGTTCTACTGATGCCAAACGTAAGATAGTTGCTGATGCAATGAAGCAAATCTTTGTGAATGCGGAGATTAATATTGGACATGACCTTCTGGCTTCTTGCAGGGCATTGCTTGGTGATGAGGCTGGCTTCGCTGCCATTCTTGGAACGGGAACAAATAGTTGCCTATATGATGGAAAGGACATCTCGTTAAATATCGACTCTCTTGGTTATTTCCTTGGAGATGAAGGGAGCGGTTGTTACATTGGCAAGAGAATTCTGTCTGATTACATGAAAGGTTATATGCCTAAAGGACTGAGAGAAAGCTTCTATGACAATTTTGCACTTACAAACGAGGACATCTTTGACAACATTTACAACAAACCGCTGCCAAACCGTTTTTGTGCAAGTTTCAGTAAGTTCCTTTATGACTTTAAAGACAACTACGAAGATTATACTTATTCAACGGTAGATTATGCATTCAGTGCTTTCTTTGAAGCCCTGGTTGTTCACTATCCTAACTACAAGGATCATAAATTGAACTGCGTTGGCTCGGTCGGATATAGTTTCAGAGATATATTAAGCGTAGTGGCAGACCGTTATGAAATGGGCATCGGAAAGATCATCCGCTCACCAATAGATGATCTGGTTGATTACCACCTGAACGTAGCAGCAAAAAAATAACAGCAATTGCCGCAATATCAAAGAGGGCCCATGGTATACCATGGGCCCTCTTTGATATTGCCTTTTTTAGAAAGAGATCTCTTTGCCGAATAACTTGGCATATCGCCGCTTATCGAATTTATAGAGGGTGGCGGCCCGGAATGATACGCCCTGCTGCTTCTCATCGAGATCTTTGAGTACACCGAAACTGAGCATCTTTTTTCTGAAATTTCTTTTGTCCAGCTGCTTATTGAGAATGACTTCATATACATTCTGAAGCTGCGTTAATGTGAATTTCTCGGGCAGCAGCTCAAAGGCTATAGGCTGGTGCTTAATCCTCCTTTTTATCTTTTCAAGGCCTTTTTCAAATATCTTCTGATGATCAAACGCCAGTTTTGGCAGATCCTTTACGTTTCTCCAATAGGCCGTTTTGGCATAGGTACTGATAGGCTTTACCGATTTTTCTCCACCTAGTCTGAGCAGTGCGTAGTAGGCGATACTTACTACCCTGCCCTGGGGATGCCGGTTTACATCACCGAAGGTGTAATATTGTTCCATGTAAATATTGGTAAGACCTGTAAGTTCGTTCAGAATCCTTCCCGCAGACTGGTCTAAACTCTCATTCTCTCCCACAATATTGCCGGGTAATGCCCACCAGTCTTTATAAGGTTCTTCGTTACGTTCTATTAAAAGAATCTTCAACTCTCCTTCATCAAATCCGAACACTACACAGTCAATCGAAAAAGTGGAATCAAACTTTGGTAAAACTTCCTTCAAAATATTATTACGTTAATTATTTATTATTAGTACGCTTAAATCTGTTACAGTTGTGATTTTGCATAAAGATAGATAAGAATACCAATTTAGCAAGATCAGGTAATGCATTAAATTTTTATATGTTAAAGCAAATAAATATACTTGCTACCTAAATGACGAGAAAAATACAAAATAAATTACTTAGTGTAAAAAATACACGCTATATTCGTATATAAATCATGAAACCAAATATCAAAAATATTGCTGTACTTACCTCTGGAGGAGATGCGCCGGGAATGAATGCCTGTATAAGGGCAGTCGTGAGAACCGGAATATACAACGGCATCAATATGTTTGGAGTTTTGCAGGGCTATCAGGGACTAATTAGCAATAATATTATTCCGATGGATGCAAGATCCGTAAGCAACATCATTCATCAGGGCGGTACTATACTTAAAACGGCACGCTGTTTAGAATTTAAAACAGAAGAAGGTCTGGACATTGCATTTGAAAACTTAAAAGCAAGAGAAATAGACGGTCTTGTTGTTATTGGCGGAGACGGAACATTTACAGGTGCGCAGCGTTTTGCTACAAAACATGGCGTGAGGGTAATGGGTATCCCGGGCACCATTGACAATGACCTTTATGGCTCAGACTTCACTTTGGGGTACGACACTGCCATCAATACTGTTATTGAAGCTATCGACAAGATCAGAGATACTGCCGACTCGCATGACAGGCTTTTCTTTATAGAAGTAATGGGCAGAGATTCGGGGTGTATTGCTTTGAGAAGTGCCATATCCAGTGGTGCGGAGGCGGTACTTTTACCGGAAAAACAAACGAGTCTGGATGAGCTGATCGCTCAGCTTGAATCTGGTGCTTCCACTAAAAAATCGTCCAGTATTGTCATCGTATCTGAGGGGCATAAGGCAGGTGGCGCGTACGACATTGCAAAAAATGTTAAAGAGCGATTTAATCATTATGATACAAAAGTAACTATCTTAGGCCATCTTCAGCGCGGGGGTAGCCCAAGCAGCTTCGACAGGATACTGGGAAGCAGACTGGGTTTTGCTGCCGTAAACGAATTGCTTAAAGGAAATACCATGCAAATGGTTGGTTTGCGCGGCAACGAGATTAAGGCTACAAGCATTGAAGAGGCATTAAACAAACACAGCTTTAAACTGGAAAGTGATTTATTGGAAATGACTAAAGTTTTATCAATATAAAGTAAATGATAGCGGTAGTATACAGCGGATCTAAAACGGCTTTCTGGAAGATTGCCAGAGATGGGAAAACCATTGCCGAATGCAGTATGCCCGGTATCAATCCCTGTTTTAATGACCAGAAGTCTATTCTTCAGTTTCTGAATAAGAAAGCTACACTGATCAATCACGCCGAGAGTATCAAAAAGATCTATGTGTTTGCCGCCGGTGCATCATCTCCTGAAAGAAGGAATGAACTGGCGGAGACTCTGGGTATGTTTTTCAAATACAGCAAGGTTATGGTTAAGGATGACCTTTATGGTGCAGCCATTTCGGCCTGCTACAACAGTCCCGGTATAGTAGGTATTTTGGGCAGCGGAGCCAATTGTGCCTATTTTGATGGCAAGATACCTGAGAAGAACAACTTCGGACTCGGCTTTATACTTGGTGATGAGGGTTCTGCAAATTATCTTGGAAAAGTGCTGTTAAAGAGCTTTATGCAAAATAAACTTCCTGCTGATCTCCAGCTAAAGTTTGAAGTGAAATATAGTTTGGACAGGCCGCAAATCCTGGAACGTGTTTACAAAAAGCCGTTGGCTCAGCAGTTTCTGAGTTCATTTTTCGATTTTTTTATCGAAAACCGTGGCCATAAGTATCTACTGGACCTGATAAATAAGTCGTTCGAAGATTACTTCAGAATCTACATGTTGCCGACGGCCAGATTACATCCCGCAAGGCAAATTCATTTTGTCGGCATTGTTGCCGGTAACTTTCAGGAAGAGCTTCGTGCTACTGCAAAAAGGCATGGACTCGAAATAACATCGATTACTAAAGAACCTATATACAATCTATTAAACTACTATTCAAATTAATACATCAAAATGAGCAAAATTGGAATAAACGGCTTTGGCCGTATCGGCAGACTGGTTTTTAGAGCTGCTTTGAAAAGAGGATTAGACGTTGTAGCTATCAACGACCTTATAGAGCCTGACTACATGGCTTATATGTTGAGATACGATTCTACGCATGGTAAATTTGATGGTACCATTGCTGTAGAAAACGGAAATCTTGTAGTAAACGGAAAAACGATCCGTGTTACTGCTGAGAGAGATCCTGCAAACTTAAAATGGAATGAAGTTGGTGTGGAGACCGTAATTGAATCTACGGGTCTTTTCTTAACTAAAGCAGATGGTGAGAAACACCTTACTGCAGGTGCAAAAAGAGTAGTATTCTCTGCTCCTGCAAAAGATGATACCCCTACTTATGTAATGGGTGTAAATCATGACAAACTGACTGCTGATCAAACTATCGTTTCAAACGCATCATGTACAACCAACTGCCTTGCGCCTATCGCTAAGGTATTGAATGATAATTTTGGTATCGTAGAAGGTTTAATGAGCACAATCCATGCTGTAACCGCAACACAAAAAACTGTTGACGGTCCTTCAGCTAAAGACTGGAGAGGCGGACGTGGTGGTTTTTCTAACATCATTCCTTCATCAACTGGTGCTGCAAAAGCAGTAGGGCTGGTTCTTCCTGAATTGAAAGGTAAACTGACCGGCATGTCTTTCCGCGTTCCTGTGGCAGATGTTTCTGTAGTCGATCTTACTGTACGTTTGGCAAAACCTGCAACTTATGAGGATGTTAAGAAAGCAATGAAAGCTGCTTCTGAAGGTGAATTGAAAGGGGTATTGGCCTATACTGAAGATGAAGTAGTTTCTTCTGACTTCATCGGTGATCCTCATGCATCAATTTTTGACGCAAAAGCAGGGATTTCGCTGAATGACAATTTTGTTAAAGTGGTTTCCTGGTATGACAACGAATGGGGTTATTCAAATGCATTGGCTAAATTCGTAGAATATTACGGAACCTTAAAATAAAAGCCGTTCATACCGGTTTATATTTGGTTAGAACAGGGATGTACGCAGATGCGCACATCCCTTTCATATTTTAAGGCAGATGCTATATCCTGGTAAAGAAGTTCAGGAATTCCTGCTTCTTGGTGCGGCTTAAATTGATAGAAGCGTTATTTGTCATGATCACTTCACCTCCCTCTCCTCTTATATAATGTTTGATGAAGTCCAGATTGATAATGAATGATTTATGTGCTCTGAAAAAGGGATGCTCATTCAATGCTTCTTCAAATGAGCTCAATGTTTTGCTTACCAGGTGAACCTGTCCGTCCTGCATTACGATATTCGTATAACAACTCGTGGCTTCCAAATAAAGAATCTCCTTGATCTTAATGAAATGCAGGCCTTTGCTGCTGGATAATGCGAGTGTATCCATAACACCTGATTGTGTAAATTGCTTGGCTACCTGGAACTGTTTTT
>DATFQH010000250.1:0-4462 GCA_035264385.1 Pedobacter sp. | reverse complement strand
CACTTCTTCCAGCAACCGTTCCCTTCTGGCCAGTAAAATAAGGCGATAGCCCTGCGCAGCAAAAAGGTGCGCACAAGCTTTTCCGATACCTGAAGTTGCCCCTGTAATTAATGCAATTTTTGACATCACTGAATTAGTTTTTTTATTAAGCAAAGCTATAATTTTTTAAATAGCAAGACTACTCAAAAAATAAACTGAAAGTAACATGACGTAACATCAACTTATCTAGAGGCGCAGCATAACGATGAGGTTCATCCCTCAAAATATTTTTTAATGAATAGGAGAGCTTGAGTTCAGGAGACATTTTGAAGTATTCAAAATACAGGTCAAAACCTAAACCAGCCTCATACGACAAATAATTTCGTTTATTGTTGATGAATTTCTCCGTAGGGTCTGTAATGAGTTCGTTGTTGGTCTTCTTCTTAGACGAAATATCAGTCGAAAATTTGGCTCCCCCCAGGAGATACGCACGGAAGTTATTCCTCCTGTCCGATTTTATTTTTATACCCAATGGAAATTCTACAAGAGTAGACTGAGTTTTCTTTTCAATATTTTCATTCGACTCATCGTACTGATAACTCAGGATCCTGTCGTTGAAGACTAATGTTGGCGTAAAACGCAGATCTGAATTATCATTGATTCTTTTATTTACCACAAAACCTATCCCAAAACCTGCAGAAGGTACTGCCGAAATGGATCTCAGTCTGGAAGGAATCAAGGCAGGATTATCTTCATCAATAAAAGGTTCGCTCCTCCAATTTTCGTTTTTTAGAATCTTATACTCTGAAGACACATACTGAAAAATAAAGCCGAAATGAATATTGCTGTCATCGACACCTCCACCCCAGTTTTGGGCTCTGACAATTCCGGTTGAAAATAAACATAAAATAAGTAAGACGCGTTTTATTTTCATTTTATGCCGGTGTAGATTGCACTTATACCAAACGTCAAACGCCTATCTTTAGTATGCTTAAAACCGACCATGTCCATCAGTCCGGTAAAAGCTTTGCCGTCCGGAAATGCGGCTACCGATTCAGGAAGGTATGTATATGCTCTATTATCTTTAGAAAACAATTTACCCAAAAAAGGTGTGACAAACCTAAAATAAAAATTATATCCTTGCTTCACCGGGAAACGGGTCGGCTTTGAAAATTCCAGAATCACAATTTTACCTCCTGGTTTTAGTACCCTGTACATATCGGAAAGACCTTTTTCAAGATTCTCATAGTTCCTTACCCCAAAAGCCACTGTTATTGCGTCAAAATGATCACTATCAAAATGCAATCCCTCCGAATCGCCCGTCTGAACGGAGAAAATATGCGAAAGATCCCTTTCATGGATTTTTCTCCTTGCAACATCCAGCATTCCCTCGGAAATATCCACACCAATTATTTTTTCTGGTTTAAGAATATTTATTGCCTCAAACGCAAAATCCCCTGTACCCGTTGCTACATCCAGCATCATTCTTGGCTTTATAGAACTAAGTTCTCTAATTGCTTTCTTACGCCAGATAATATCGATTCCAAGAGACATAAAATGATTTAAAAAATCATAAGTACCAGAGATATTGTTGAACATAGCCGCAACCTGTTCTTTTTTTGTAGCCGTCTCCGACCGGTAAGGTGTAATGTTTTCGTTCATGGATACCGCAAAGATAAGTATTGTTGAAAACTAATTTTCTACCTTTGTCATATGATTATAAAATCAGCAACTTTTATCTGTAGCAATACAAAGGTATCGGCACTACCTCTTCCTAATACGCCAGAGTACGCATTTATCGGGCGTTCAAACGTCGGAAAATCCTCCCTCATCAATATGCTGGTCAACCAGCACGGATTGGCAAAGACATCTCAAAGGCCTGGAAAAACCCAATTGATTAACCATTTCCTCATCAATGAGAAATGGTACATCGTAGATTTACCCGGATACGGTTATGCAAAAGTATCCAAAAGCAGCCGTGAGAAATGGGAGAAATTCATTAGGAATTACATCACCAAGCGTGAAAGTCTTCAATGTGTATTTGTATTGATCGACAGCAGGCTCGAACCTCAAAAGATAGATCTTGAATTTTGTTGCTGGATGGGCGAAATACAAATACCGTTTGCACTGCTGTTTACAAAAGCCGACAAACAATCTGCCGTAAAAACAGACAAGAATGTATCTCTCTTCAAAAAGGAACTTAAAGGCTGGTTTGAAGAAATCCCTCCATATTTTGTTACCTCTGCAGAAAAAGGGCAAGGTAAGGACGAAGTACTAGAATTTATCGGACAGGTAAATCAGGATTTTGTAATGCCCATATTTACACCTAAAGAAGGTCTATAAAAAATTATAAATGAAAAAATACTTTTCACTTGTTCTATTCGCTCACTCCATTTTCGCTCTGCCATTTGCACTGATCGGATTTTTTTTAGGTGTTATAAACAGTCCCGATCCTTTTAAGTTGCAGCTATTTTTAAAGGTTCTTTTATGTATGGTCTTTGCGCGGAATTCAGCAATGGCCTTTAACAGGTATCTTGATAGAAATATAGATGCTAAAAATCCACGTACACAAATGCGCGATATACCTGCCGGTAAGGTTTCTGCAAACGAGGCACTTATTTTTGTGATCATTAATTGTATCCTGTTTATCACCACTACCGCATTCATCAATAATCTTTGTCTTTACCTTTCACCTGTCGCTCTTTTTGTAGTTCTTTTTTACAGTTATACCAAAAGATTTACGGCACTCTGCCACCTGACATTGGGGCTTGGGCTTTCCCTTGCACCTATCGGAGCCTATATCGCCGTGACAGGTGTCTTTAGTGTTATTCCTGTATTATACTCATTCGCTGTATTATTCTGGGTAAGCGGGTTTGACATCATTTATGCACTTCAGGATGAAGATTTCGATAAAAATGAAAAACTACATTCTATTCCCGCGGCCCTGGGTATAAAAAACGCACTTCGCTTGTCTGTTATACTTCACCTATTTTCTGCCCTCTGTGTAATTCTACCGGTTTTCTACAGCACTTTTAGTTATTCCTATTACATAGGTGTAGTTTTCTTCTGCATTATGCTGATCTATCAGCATATGCTGGTAAAACCAAACGACATCAGTAAGGTCGACAGGGCATTTGCCACTACCAATGGCTACGCCTCTGTTGTATTTGCTGCCTGCTTTTTACTAGACGTTTTTCTAAGAACAAATTTTAACCATTAATCATGATCAGCCTTACCATACCTAAAAAAAAGAGAGCCTATATTCCGCAAGACCTTGAAATGAAATGGGATAACCTTCAGCCTGTATTAAACGAATTGCTTTCCCGCGAAATCAGTAATGTATATGAGCTTGAGCAATGGCTGAAAGACAAAAGTGAACTGGAAGCAGCTCTTGAAGAGGATTTTGCATGGCGATACATAAAGATGAGCTGCGATACAGCAAATGAGCAACTGGTCAGTGATTTTCAATATTTCGCTACAGAGATCGAACCAAAAATCTCGCCAATTGCAAATCAGCTCAATCAAAAATTCAATGACAGTGCATTTATTGATGAACTGGATCAGGAAAAATACTTCGTTTTCATCAGGGCGATAAGAAAGGCCATAGAGATTTACCGTGAAGAAAACGTAGAGTTGCTTACCAAATTACAGGTCACACAGCAAAAGTACCAGGCCACAACCGGAGCCATGAGTGTGATGATCAACGATCAGGAATATACTTTAGAACAAGCTGCAAACTTTATTAAGGATACAGATCGCGAGGTAAGGCAGCGTGCATGGACAACTATTCAGCAACGCAGACTTGTGGATAAAGACGATCTTAATATCCTTTTTGATGACCTCATCGCTATGCGCCACCAGGTTGCCTTGAATGCGGGATTTGAAAATTACAGAGATTACATGTTCCAGGCTTTGGGCAGATTTGATTACAGCCCCCAGGATTGTTACCACTTTCATGAAGCCATAGAAAAACAGATAGTGCCTATCTTAAGAGAACAGTCAGAAAAGCGAGCGGAAGCCTTAGGTCTGGACCAACTGAAGCCCTGGGATATGGAAGTAAGCACAAGCGGCAAACCCGCATTGAAACCCTTTAAAAATGGAACTGAACTGATCGACAAAAGTATAGATTGCTTCAGCACAATCGATCCGCAACTTGGTCAGATGTTAGCTATAATGAAAGCAAACAACCTTTTTGATGTCGAAAGCAGGAAAGGAAAAGCACCCGGAGGTTACAACTATCCTCTCGCCGAAACCGGAGCACCCTTTATCTTTATGAATTCAGCAAACTCCCTTCGTGATCTGACCACTATGGTTCATGAAGGCGGACATGCTATTCATACATTTCTAACTGCCGGTTTAGAACTGAACGACTTCAAACACTGCCCCTCAGAAGTAGCCGAACTAGCTTCGATGAGTATGGAACTCATCTCCATGGACTATTGGAACATATATTTTGACAATGAAGAAGATCTGATCAGGGCAA
>DATFQH010000249.1:0-22324 GCA_035264385.1 Pedobacter sp. | reverse complement strand
TTGGTACAGGTAGTGTTTGTTTAACAGTTTTGTTATATCTTTACACTATGACTAAGAGTTTGTTAGCTATAATTTTCATGCTGATATCTGCCAGGGCGATGAGTCAGGCAAGCCATAATGTTTCGGAACTGGAACCATCAGGGGGCGGAGCAATAAATATTGTAGTTTCAAGCCTGGATGAAAATGCGGGAAATGCTTACTTTTCTGAAGCGGAAAAGAATGAACGTGATGGAGAATATAATGAAGCAGTTACCATGTTTGGTAAGGCCGCTTTTGAATTCAACAGTGCTAAACAGTTTTCCAGATATGGATCTGCCCTGATGAGGCTCAGTAATGTCCATTATCTGCTTACACATTATACTGAAGCGGAACAAGTTGTCTTAAATGTGGCGCTAAAGAATTATTCGAAATTGGGTAACAGGACCGGACAAATGGATTCATATGGCCAATTGGGAAGGATATACCTGGCCTCAAATAAGTTAACCCAGTCTCTGTGGTTTTACACACAGCAGGGCATTATGGCAAGGCAAATCGGCAACAGTACTGCCAATATAGAATCTGTACTGGGGATAGCCAACGTTAAAATTAGGAGAAAAGAATATGTCATGGCCTCGAAAGACATAAACAAGGCTGAATTAATGGCTAAATCTGCAAATACTAGCCAATTTAAAGGTCAGATTAGAGAGGCCAGAGCACTGATCCCTTTTAAGAAGACCAAATCATAGGCCAGCTTAAACATAAATGGTTGTAAATAAAGGTGTTTTTCGCAAGGCTGTTTTGAAAGTAAAATAATTATCTTTGGTAAGTTTACAGAAAAGAGACAGTATTATTACTGTCTCTTTTCTGTTTATTTGAGAAATTGGTATCATATTAGTATGGATTATAAAAATGGAATTTAAAATAGTAAAAGAGATGTTGAAGAAAATATTATTGGTAACTTTTACCGCAGCAGTTCTTGCATGTCATGCCTCACCAAAGCCTCAACCTCTGGTAAAGGGCATAAGTAATATCGTGCCGGATGAAAAACAAGCACTCATTTGCAAAGAGATCGTAACATTAATCGAAAAGTACAATTATAAAAAATCTGAGATCAATGATTCGATATCTTCATTGGTTCTGGACAAGTACATTAAGGACTTGGATCCATATAAATATTATTTTCTGGCTTCAGATATTAAAGAATTTGAAAAATTCAGATTTGAACTGGATGATGATTTCAGGAACGGAGACTTAAGTGCGCCGTTTTATATCTTCAATGTTTACCTGAAACGTTACAATGGCTTTATTAATTACGCTTTGGCTCAGGTTAAAACGAAGTATGATTTCACCCAGAATGATTCTTACACATTTGATCGTGAGAAAATGCCATGGGCAAATTCTGAATCGGCCTTGAGCGAGATATGGAAGAAAAGAGTAAAGTATGAACTGGTGAATCTGAAGATTGCGGGGACTTCTGAAGATAAAAATGCTGAAACACTGATTAAAAGATATACTAATCTGAAGTCTCAATCTGCCAAGGTTAATAATCAGGATGTATTTCAAACAATAATGGACGCTTTCACTGAGACTATAGATCCGCATACCAATTATTTTAATCCTGTAAATGCACAGGCTTTCAATGAGGATATGGCGCGCTCATTTGAGGGAATAGGTGCCAGGTTACAATTAGAAAATGAGGTACTTAAGATTGGTGAGATTATTCCCGGAGGTCCTGCTTTTAAAAGCAAGCTGCTAAGTACTGGTGACAGGATTATTGGAGTGGCTCAGGGAAATGGAGAGTTTGAAGATATAATTGGGTGGAGAATAGAAAGTTCCGTAGCTAAAATAAAGGGTCCTAAAGGCACAAAGGTCAGGCTGAAGATCATTCCGGTAGGCCAGGAAATGTCGGCCAAGCCTGTGATCATTGAACTGGTAAGGGAGAAAATCGTAATGGAGGATCAATCGGCCAAGAAGACGGTTAAAACCATAGAGGCTAACGGTAAGCCCTACAAGATAGGGGTAATTACCGTACCGGGGTTTTATGCAGATTTTAAAGCGGCAAGAGCGGGCGATCCTAATTATAAAAGTACAACCCGTGATGTACGATTATTGATCGATACCCTAAAAAGTAAGGATAAAGTAGATGCTATTGTTATGGATCTTAGGGCTAACGGCGGCGGATCACTGGTGGAAGCTATCGATCTTACCGGCTTATTTATTGATAAAGGTCCTGTAGTGCAGGTAAAAGATCTAAAAAATGAAATAGATGTACAGGAGGACGCAACTGCAGGTGTAGCCTGGGACGGTCCTTTTGGTGTAATGGTTGACAGATTGAGTGCTTCAGCATCTGAAATATTTGCAGGGGCGATACAGGATTATGGGCGTGGTATTATTATGGGCACACAAACGTATGGTAAAGGTACTGTTCAATCTTCAATTGACATGAGTCAGCTGGTAAATCCTTCTATGTTGAATCGATTAGCCGCGTTGGTTGGTAAGGACGCAACTGTAAAATCTTTTGGTAAAGGTGAAACTCCTCAGTTAGGCTTGATTAACCTGACAATGGCTAAGTTTTATCGTGTTACCGGAAGTAGTACCCAACATAAGGGTGTATTACCTGATATTCAGTTCCCGTCACTATATCCCTTAGACAAGATTGGAGAAGACACAGAGAAATCTGCGTTGCCATGGGATGTAATAAAAAGTTCGGTCTTTAAACCGGTTGCTGACTTAGGTACGGTTAGAGCAGAGTTGTTGAAACGTCATGATCAGAGAATGGCCGGCTCTTTGGAATATAAGATACTTCAGCAGGATATTGCCGATCTTAAAAAACGTGATCTTGAAACTTCCGTGACCTTAAATGAAGCTAAACTTAAGGCTGAACGTGATAGCATGGAAGCAAAGAATTTGTTGAGAACAAATCAGCTTAGGGCAGCCAGAGGCTTGCCTGCTGTTAAAAAAGGAGATAAGATTACTAAGGAGGAAAGTTTCGATTTTGTAGAGGAAGAGAGCTTGAAGGTGATGGCCGATCTTATGGAGGTAAAAAAATAAAAAACGATTATAGCTATCAAAAAAGGGACCTGCATTAATTTGCAGATCCCTTTTTTTGTACTTGCATGGCCATCATTTCCTTCATGGTCCGATTCATGCCCTCTGTTGATCCGTCAAGGAAGATTACATTTCCCTCACTATTTTCTGCGAATTGTTTGATCGATTCCGTCCACATGGTAAATAGGATCACGGAAATATCGAGGTTTGCCTCTTCCATTTCCTGTGCAGCTTTGGTCATTCCGTGTGCAACTTCTGCACGGAATAAGGCAATACCCTGTCCTCTAAGCTGAGCGGCTTCACGTTCGGCCGCTGCTGCAATTTTTATAGCATTACCATCTGCTTCTGCTGCTTTTGTTTTTGTAATTAATAAGGCTTGACCTTCATTTTCTGCGGCTGCTTTTAAATTATTAGATGCCACAACCCTGCTCATAGAACGCATAATTTCTTCATCGAAAGTAATGTCATTTAGCTGAAGGTCCTGGAGATGATAGCCCCAGCTTTCCAGGACCTGGTCTATCTGATGTTTTACGTGTTCTACAATCTCATTTCTTTGCGCCAAAACATTGGCTTGCTTTTGCGTTGCTACATAGGCCCTGATAGAGCCTTCAATAGTTCTGATCAGTGCTTGCATCAGGTTGGTAGCGTCTACGAATTTGAAGGCTACGTTTTTGATGGTTTCTTCGTCGTGATTGATTACAGAGTAGAGCAACATGGCTTTGAAATAGACATTTGCCTGGTCTTGTGTAACCGCCTGGAACGAAAGTTCGACAGACCTGTTCTGTATAGAAATTCTGGATTGTATTTTCTCTATAAGAGGGATTTTGAGACTTAGGCCGGGGCTGAGTAATCTCCTGTATTTACCGAATATCGTAATTACCGCTATTGTTCCCTGTTTTACTGTTACGAATGAGCTGATCAGAATGATTAAAGCAAAAAATAGAAAGATATAGAGTCCGTAATTCATTGTGTTTTTTTTGATTTACATGAAGATACAAACAATTAAAGCTTATATGCAAAAGTAATGTCTAGTAGACGCAGACAATGGGCATGGATATTGCGTTGTCTTTGCTGATCTAACTAAAAAATCTAACAATGAATGTTAAACGGACCTTTGGAACTATTCTTACTATTCTAGGCATAGTCGCACTAATCTATGCAGGCTACAGTTTTATAAATCACACCATTCAGACCAGGGAATTGATTGTTGTTGCAATTATAGGCGTTATTTTCTTCTTTTCGGGAATTGGTTTGGTTAAAAACACTAAAGATGCGGCATAGCGAATAATATACGCCGCTATTTTTTCAATTCAACGTGTCCGCTTCCTGAGAATACAAATTGGTGCTGCGGGAAATCCAGGTCAGTGAGGAATTGGATTTTTTTAAAGGCACTGTATGAAGGATCTGTTTTGAGCCCTGTGAGCTTGGTTTGTTTTACAGAGACAATATCGGCAAACAAAAAATCTCCTTTAGCATTTACTTTTAGCTGAAGAATAGGTGCGATACCGCTTGGTCCGGAGAGGCTAAACATACCGTAGGTACAGAAATTGCCAAGGCTATAAGCTATGAATTTGTTTTTGTAAACTTCTATTGCTCTGGTAACATGAGGGCCATGACCTAGTACAACATCTGCACCGGCATCTATGACGCTATGCGCAAAGGAATATACATTACCTCTGTTCTCCTTATAAAAAATTTCGTTTGTTTTTGGTACACGCTCGAATTTAGCGCCTTCTGCACCACCGTGAAATGAAACGATAACCAGGTTCACTTGTGTCTTTAAAGCAGTAACAAGTGCTTTGGCGCTGTCTACCTGGTTGATCGATAGCGTGTTTTCATTTGGGGAAAAAGCACAAAAAGCATATCTGACACTATCTTTTTCAAAAATTATGAACGGGTGAGATTGCAGCCCTGCGTATCTGATCTCAAGGGAATCCAACAGTTCGGTGGTTTTTTCTCTTCCTTTCAGACCAAAGTCGCCAACATGATTATTGGCGATACTCAGCAGATTGAAGCCGGCCTGTTTAATGATTCCGGCATCTCTTTCAGGCATTCTGAAGGCGAAGCAGCTATTTCCTGTTGTATCTTTGCATTTGGTGGATCTACCGGTATTGAGAAAACATCCTTCAAGATTCCCGAATACAATATCGCCTTTTAGAAAGGTATCTACATATTTAAAACTCCGTAGTCCGTCGTGTCTTGGAAGGTTTGCTTTTGTTGGATATGCAGAGCCGATCATAATGTCACCAACAGCTGTAATGGAGATTGTATCTTTAAGGGAAACGGGTGTGTCCGGAATATTAATTTCTAAAGTTCCGGGAAGTATAGAAGTTCCGGTCGCGGTGCAGCTGATCAGAATGAATAGAACAGCTGAGCTGAAAAAAAATAGCTGCAGGAATCTCATGAAGGGTTTATTCCTCCATCAAATCGTTTTTCATTCCTTCGATGATGCGTCCACCTTTATAGAAATAACGGGAGTAATAAGGCTCATTGAGGTTGCTGATAACCACCCCGCGTGTTGAGGATGCGTGGGCAAATCGGTTATCGCCCAGGTATATGCCAATATGGGTAATGCTTCTGCTTTTGATCTTAAAGAAAACAAGGTCTCCTTCTTTAAGTTCATCTTTTGGTAAAGGATTCACCATGCTGAAGATGTCACGTGAATTTCTTAATATAGTAGTGTTGAAAACTTTGTCGTAAATGGCTTTCGTAAATGCCGAGCAATCAATGCCTTTCTCAGTATTTCCACCGAACCTATAAGGAGTACCTATCCATTCGTAGATGAACTTGTATAATTTAATATTTGAAGTCGCGTCTACAGCAATACCCATTACCTGAGAAAAATATTGAGATGCCAAGTTGTCCGGGTCTTCTAATTTATTGGTCTCTTTAGTCTTTGTTTGCGCGTTTAGCACCGAGAGGCTGCACATTGTAATAAGAGTAGACAACAAAAACTTTTTTATCATGTTATACTGTTAAGTTTGGGTAATTAAGCACTTACACTTAAACGTACACCACTAGGGCTTATTGTTTGAGTAGCAAACTTATGCATTTTACAAATGTTATCCAAATGTCATCGGGTAATATGTAAAAGTTCTCCACATTTTTTCAATGATAACCTGCATTTTACAATGATTTCTTCATTATGTTGCAATAAAAAAGTAGATTTGCTCTCGTAAATAAAAATCAACACCCAACAATGAGTGCAGTAGAAATTAATAAAGATACCTATCTGAAGTGGTTTGAGTCGATGTTGCTGATGCGCAAATTCGAAGAGAAAACTGGGCAGCTTTACGGACAGCAAAAAATCCGAGGGTTTTGCCATTTATACATTGGTCAGGAAGCTGTAGTTGCAGGAGCAATTTCTGCTATGCAACAAGGAGATTCTATGATCACTACTTATCGTGATCATGCACATGCATTGGCTCTTGGTGTAAGTGCAGATAGCATTATGGCGGAAATGTACGGTAAAGCGACTGGTTGTTCTAAAGGTAAAGGTGGCTCAATGCACATGTTTAGCAAGGAACATCATTTTTATGGCGGCCACGGAATTGTGGGTGGACAGATTCCTTTGGGAGCAGGTATTGCGTTTGCTGAAAAGTATAAAGGGACTAACAACGTAAACATCTGTTATATGGGTGATGGTGCTGTTCGTCAGGGAGCACTGAACGAGGCATTCAATATGGCCATGCTTTGGAAGCTACCGGTAATCTTTGTTTGCGAAAACAATTTCTACGCGATGGGGACTTCTGTGGAGCGTACTACAAACATGACTGATATTTACAAAATAGGTTTAGGATTTGATATGCCGTGTGCCCCCGTTGATGGTATGGATCCGGTAGCTGTTCACAATGCAATGGATGAAGCGATTCAGCGTGCCAGGGCAGGTGAAGGGCCTACTTTCTTAGAAATGAGAACTTACCGATATCGTGGCCATTCAATGTCTGACCCTGCTAAATATCGTACTAAGGACGAGTTGGAGGAGTATAAATCTAAAGATCCTATTGAGCAAGTCAGAGAAGTTATTCTCAATGAAAAATATGCTGACCAGGCCTGGATTGAAGAGATCGAAGTGAAAATAAAACAGGTCGTTGACGATTCTGTAAAGTTTGCTGAAGAGTCACCATGGCCTGAAGCTTCTGAGCTGTATACTGATATTTATGTACAACAGGATTATCCTTACGTAAAAGATTAATTTAGAACGCATTTCAATAGAATTATATAATGGCTGAAATAGTTAGAATGCCCAAAATGAGCGATACCATGACCGAAGGGGTAATGGCGAAGTGGCATAAAAAAGTTGGCGATAAAGTAAAAAGCGGCGATGTTATGGCCGAAGTGGAAACCGATAAGGCTACCATGGATCTTGAATCATATTGGGATGGTACGATATTGTACATTGGTGTAGAAGAAGGAAAAGCTGTGCCTGTTGATGCTATCATTGCGGTAGTTGGTAAAGAGGGCGAAGATTATAAAGCTGCTCTCGAAGCCGAAGGAAAAGCGGCCTCATCAGGGGCTACAGACGAAAAACCTGCAGATAAGCCAGCGGAGGAAACAAAGGACGTAGCGCCTGAATCTGCCAGCGGTCTTTCCGAAGAAGAACTTGAGAAAAAAGGTGTAACGGTAATCCGTATGCCTTTGTTAAGTGATACGATGACCGAAGGCGTTATCGCTGAATGGCATAAAAAGGTTGGAGATAAAGTAAAAGATGATGATATTTTGGCTGATGTAGAGACCGACAAGGCCACTATGGAAGTTATGGGATATGCTACTGGAACGTTACTGCATATTGGTGTTGAAAAGGGGGCTGCTGCAAAAGTGAATGGTATCATTGCTATTGTTGGCCCTGAGGGAACTGATGTAAGTGGCATACTTAGCCAGGGTGATGCTCCTGTAAAACCTGTCGCTGATAAAAAATCTGCTGATGCACCTGTTGAGGAAAAGGCACAGACGGCAAATGTTGAAGATGAAGCAATTGCTTCTGGTTCTGGCGAACGGGTAAAAGCGTCTCCTTTGGCAAAAAGAATTGCAAAGGATAAGGGTATTGATCTTGCGCAGGTAGCCGGAAGTGCTGACGGCGGGCGTATCATTAAGAAAGATATCGAGAACTTTAAACCCGCAGTTGCATCTGCGAAAACAGAAACTTCTTCAGCTCCTGCTGCTGAGAAAGCCGCACCGGTAATCCATCAGTATGTTGGTGAAGAAAGGTTCACAGAGAAACCAGTATCGCAAATGCGTAAGGTGATCGCTAAGCGCTTAGGTGAAAGCTTGTTCACTGCTCCACATTTCTACCTGACGATCAGTATTGACATGGACAATGCCATGACTGCACGTACAGCAATCAACGCGGTTGCCCCAGTGAAGGTTTCATTCAATGATATCGTGATCAAAGCAGTTGCTGTGGCCTTGAAAAAACACCCTGCGGTTAACTCTTCATGGGGTGGCGAGAAGATCCGGTTCAACGAGCATACCAACATCGGTGTAGCTATGGCTGTAGAAGATGGCTTATTAGTTCCTGTAGTTCGTTTTGCTGATGGCAAGTCATTGTCTCACATTTCGGCTGAGGTCAAAGAATACGGTCAGAAAGCAAAAGCTAAAAAATTACAGCCAGCAGATTGGGAGGGTTCTACCTTTACCGTTTCTAACCTGGGTATGTTTGGCATCGATGAGTTCACTTCGATCATCAACTCTCCTGACGGTGCAATCTTATCTGTAGGTGCTATTCAGGCAGTTCCGGTTGTTAAAAACGGAGCAGTTGTACCGGGTAATGTGATGAAGCTTACTTTAGGTTGTGACCACCGTGTGGTTGATGGAGCAACAGGTGCTGCATTTCTGCAAACTTTAAAAGGATTATTGGAAGAGCCAATCAGATTATTGGCCTAATCAAATTTATAAAATAATTATGAAGGTTGTCTGCCCATAAATCGGACAACCTTTTTTATGCCTTTTAGTTTTTGTACTTTTGCGCTCATGTCAAACATAAAACCCTCTTTAGCTAAAGGTACCAGAGATTTTTCTCCACTGGAAATGGTAAAACGCAACTATATATTTGATACGATAAAAAACGTGTTCAAAAAATATGGTTATGCCGAAATACAAACGCCTTCTATGGAAAATCTTGGGACATTAACTGGAAAATATGGTGATGAGGGTGATAAACTGATATTTAAGATCATCAATAGCGGTGATTTTCTTTCAAAAGTACCACCGGTAGTATTAACACAAACGAGTTCAAATGCCCTTACTCCCATGATCAGTGAAAAGGCGTTGCGTTATGATCTTACTGTTCCTTTTGCAAGATATGTGGTAATGCACCAGAATGAGATTCCACTTCCGTTTAAGCGTTTCCAGGTGCAGCCGGTATGGCGGGCCGACAGACCTCAGAGAGGACGTTACAGGGAATTTTATCAATGTGATGTAGACGTTGTCGGGTCAGAAAGTCTGCTGAATGAAGCAGAGTTTGTATTGATCTACCAGGAGGCACTGAGTAGCCTGAGGTTAAGGGATTTTACAATCAAGATCAATAACCGTAAAATTCTTTCTGGAATAGCTGAAATAGTAGGGAAACCTGAGCTAATTATTGACATGACCGTTGCCATCGATAAATTGGATAAAATTGGCTTGGATGGAGTTGTAAAAGAACTTTTGGAAAGAGGATTTGTTGATGCTGATATAGAAAAACTGAAACCTGTTATTCTGTTGGAGGGTTCGAATGATGTCAAGATTGAAAGTCTGAAGAAAGTCCTCTCAGGTTCAGCAGTGGGGCTGAAAGGTGTGGAAGAGCTCGTCTCTGTGTTTGAATATGTCGATCTGTTATTGGCTGATAAACGTTCGGAAGTAAATATTGAGCTTGATATCACGCTCGCAAGAGGGCTGAATTATTATACGGGATGTATCTTCGAAGTCAAGACCAATGAAGTCGCTATGGGGAGTATAGGTGGTGGCGGAAGGTATGATGACCTTACAGGTATGTTTGGTATGAAGGGGTTAACCGGAGTCGGGATTTCGTTTGGGGCAGACAGAATTTATGATGTGTTGCAGGAACTTAACCTTTTTCCAGAATCTGCCGCTGCAGGGACTCGTATTCTGATCAGTAATTTTGATCGGAATGCTGAAAGATACGCCTTGCCAATCTTACAGCAATTGCGCAATGCCGGAGTAGCTGCAGAACTTTATCCGTCGTCGGCAAAACTGAAGAAACAAATGAGCTATGCTGATGACAAGCATATCCCATATGTAATCTTAATCGGAAGTGAAGAGATGGAAAGCGGACTGCTTACTTTAAAAGATATGCAGAGCGGAGATCAGCAAAAACTATCCGTTGACTCTATAATTTCCATTGCGAAAAGCTAATTATCTCCTGAAGACGCCATATAAATATCCAGGTTTTTTTTCGCTTTTGTCCTGATCTTGTTTTTAAGAAAGCTGGTCCAGCCCAGAAGGATGCCAGTGAGCCCAAGTGATTGCCGTGCCCAGTTATAGAAACTGAAATTGTCAGTATGACGTATTATTTTTCCGTCTTCAATTATAAATGAGGCCCTGATGTTGTTGATCACTTTGTTTCCCGTAGCCGAGAAGGTGTAATAAGCATTCCATTGTGCGGAAACAGAATTTCCACTGCTTCTTATATTTTTAAATTCAATCCGAAGGTCTTTCCCGTTCCTAAGCAGCATTGCCCACATCGCCCTGACTTGCCCTGCGCTGAGGTTTGTAAAAACCGGATCATTAAATGTTACGGTGCTGCCGTAACAGTCCCGCATTCCTTTAACATTCTTATTTTGAAAGTTACTGTAAAAGCTGTGAATGAGTTTTTCGTTGTCGTCCATAGATAATTATTTATTCCAATTTAAATATAACATTCCATATTAAACCAAATTACACCAGTGCAAAAGGCAAACAATACCAATGCTGTACTGTTAAACCGTAAATTGAATCATATGAAAGCCATTTGGAAAGGATCAATAGGTTTGGATTGGTAAACATCCCTGTTAAACTTTTTTCTGCCGTACAGAACAGTAATCTGGATCTTGACATGTTGGACGAAAAGGACTATTCACGGATTAAATATGGACGAATAATGAAAATAGCGGAAAAGAAGTCCCTTATGATAGGATAGTAAACGGTTTTCTGGTCAATGAAAAATACGTTATACTCGACGATCAGGACTTTAAGGACGCAAGTCCTGAAAAGACGAAGATGATTGAACTGGAGAATTTTGTGAGCATTGATGAAATTAACCCGATCTAGATTTGTTCTACGAAGTTTCTGAAAATTTATGTGTAATACATCCGATGGAAGACCTGCTGGTTATTAAAAAATTCGCTTCCTTGAAGAAATCAGGGAGACTGAAGATATTGACGCACCATCAGTATCTTCCATCAGTAAAAAGGAACTGGACGTTGGGCTGGCACTCATTAAACAGTATACATTTGAATTTAATATAGATAGTTTCCACGATGAATACAATGTTGGATTGCTTAAGATCATTAAAGCCAAAGCTAAGGGGAAGCGCGCTGTTGTTAAAAAATTAAAGCTAAGAGAAGAACTTAGTGATGATCTTTATGGGCAACTGATGAAGAGCCTGGGCGGGAAAAAAGAGCCTAGTATTGTTTTCCGGCCAGTATACCCTCTATTTTATCAAGAAGTTCATCAATGTCGAAAGGCTTTGCTAAAAAGCCATTAGGAATATATTCCCCATGTTGAATATTTTCTGATGTGTACCGTGCCGATATCAATAGAACGGCGATGTGTGCTGTTTTAACGTTGGACCGCAATTGTTTAAGCAACTCCCTTCCATCCCCGTCAGGTAACATGATATCAAGGATAATAAGATCAGGATTAAACTCGTCAATATGAACCATCATATCCGCACTCTTATTAAGACCGGATACCTTGTAAGCCTCGCTCTGTAAAATGAGCGTAATGACATCCATTATCGCATGATTATCCTCGATAACAAGTATGTTTTTGTAAACTTTAGAGCTTTTCGCCAAAATAGATTCAATTAGTTATGCAAATATATTTAAGAAATCCATTTGTTCATATATTATTTAAAATTAATGAACAAACGTTTTCAAGAGATTTGATTATCACCTCTTTGGAATATAACATTATTTGTAAATAAAATGAAACCTTTTGGCGCTGTCACAGTCTTATTATTAGTTTTTTAGTTTAGGTTAGTAAGGGGTGCAGTTGTGGCGACTGCATCCCTTGCTATTTCAAGATGAGTTAAAACTATAGAAGCTATTTACGGTGATCCTCTAAAGAGTTATAGTGCTTATTTTTAAAATTTCTTCATCATTTATTTGTAACAATAACCAAACATTTACCTAAGCAACAACACATAGCTTGCTGTATAAGCGAAATTGAGTAATTTCGTCGTGAATTGAAAAGGAAAATAGGACATATACAAAAGGTCATATCCCTGGTTTTGCTAATGGTTTTTACCGTTGCACTGACCCCCTTTGGTGCTTTTCATCATCACGAATCGGTTCCTGAATGTTCAGGCAGTCATGTCAAATGTGCTCATAAAGAGCACTTGAAAAACCACTCGGAAAACTGTTTAATCTGTGCTGCTCATTTTGAGAAGAACTATACTAAGGTTCAGTTTGCGTTCCGCTTCTATTTATTAAATAAGCCTGTTCTGAACAGTTATTCAATATTAGCAGGCAATTATGTCGACCTGATCGGCTCGTCGCTTAGAGGGCCTCCTCCAGTGCTTTAGAATCAATTTGTGAGCGTGAAGATCTGTACGTTCCAATCTATCAATTTATTTTATGGTTTAATTGTGAGGTGCATATCTTTTATGTCTCTTCATGATCACTTATAAGCGCAGATGAAAAAGACTTATTTTTTTCTAACTCTATTATATATACTTTTCTCCTTCAATGGCTTTGCCGCTGAGGTTGCAGAATTTAAAGGCAAGGTTACGGATGCCACCACAGAAGAACCTTTATCAGGAGCAACAATTTACATTACTGATCTCAAGGCCATAACCACTACCAATACGGCAGGCGAATTTACACTGAAGAACATTCCGTCCAGAGGAAGATTTTTGCTGGAGGTCAAATATGTCGGGTATAAGACGCATTCGGAGGTAGTTGATCTTGCTAAACCTGTAGCTCTGAACATTAGTTTAGCGCTCTCAATTATTGAGAGTGCCGAGGTTGTAATTACGGGCTCACCTTTCAGCTCAAACAATAAGACCAACAGTTTATCGGTAGTCACTGTCGGTAAAAATATGCTGACACAGTCAGGCGGAACGAATCTCATCGATGCCGTATCAAAAATTGCAGGAGTGTCCCAGGTAAGTACCGGAGGTGCGGTCTCCAAGCCTGTGATCAGGGGTCTGGGCTATAACAGAGTCCTTACTATGGTCGACGGAGCAAGAGAAGAAGCGCAGCAATGGGGTGATGAACATGGCATTGAGGTTGATCAGTTTTCTGCGGCGCGAGTAGAAATTTTAAAAGGTCCTGCCAGTTTACTATACGGTTCAGATGCGCTGGGCGGGGTTATCAATATTATAGACGATCAGGTACCTCCGCCTGGCGTATACAATGGCGATTTCACATCATCGTATAATACAAATAATGGCCTTACCGCTTCTTCATTAATGATGCAGGGTAACGATAAAGGATTTGTTTACCGTGGCCGCGTATCTTATAAAAATGCCTATGGGTTTGGCTACAGGGGTGCAGTGGTACCAAACTCCGGGTTCAATGAGTTTAACCTAAGCGGAATGGCAGGTCTTAATAAAAGCTGGGGGTATTCTCACCTCACATTTTCACGTTTCAATACCAATATCGGACTCGTAGAAAATGGTCCTGACAACAATGGGAATTATTTAAATGGATACGGCGAGCCCATATCTGAGTCTGAAGGGAGAAACAGGAAACCGGGCTTACCCTTCCAAAATATTAACCACTACAGGGCAGCTTTAAACAGTAATTTCATACTGGGTAGCGGACAATTGAAAACGACCTTCGCTTTTCAAAAAAACCTCAGAAAGGAATTTGAAGAAAGTGCAGAAGAGCCTGGCCTGAACCTCGATCTTAACTCCTATACCTACGATGTGAAATATTATTTCCCGAATGCTGGAAAATGGGAGCCTGCTATCGGGATACAAGGGATGTATCAGAAAAACACCAATAAAGGGGATGAATTTTTAATTCCTGATTATGCAAGCAACAGTATTGGAGCATTTGCTTACTTAAAGCGAAATTTTAAAAATGGGGCAATCAATATTGGCGCGCGCTACGACTATAAAAATATCGAAGGCGAAGACTTAATATTTGATGATGCGCAAATCTTTGAAAACTTTAACAACAGGTTTTCAAATGTGTCTGGGTCTATAGGGTTTGCTTTTGAAATTGCGAAAGACCTGGTTCTGAAAGGAAATGCAGGATCTGGTTTCAGAGCACCTAATATAGCTGAACTCGGCGCAAATGGCCGTCATGAAGGCACTTTCCGATACGAAGTCGGCAATAGTGACCTGAAACAGGAAACCAGTTTGCAGTTTGATCTTGGACTGGAATATACCGCAAACAACATTACCTTCGGCCTGAATGCCTATGCAAACCGAATCTTAAATTACATTTATCCTGGTAATTTCAACAATGAGACGACAAATCTGGAAGATGAAGGAGGTGAAACGGAAACATTGCCGGTTTACAGATTTGTTCAAACAAATGCAGACCTCATAGGAGGAGAGGCCTCAGTAGATTTTCACCTCATTAAATCTCTGCATTTCGAAAATTCATTCGCTTACGTCAAGGGAAGAAACCGCTCAACTGAACAGCCGTTACCATTTATTCCGGCGGCAACACTAAACAATGAACTTCGTTTTGAGCCTGTCATTAAAGGACTCCAGGACAACTATATCAGACTGGGCATAAGTAATGTCTTCAAACAATCCAGATTCGATATTTTTGAAACTCAAACGAGCGGTTATACACTTTTGGATGCCGGCATTGGTACCTCAGTAAAGACGCGAAAAGGAAAATTCAATATTTGGTTAACAGGTCAAAATCTCCTCAATCAAAAATACTATAATCATTTAAGCAGGTATAAGCCGGCGGGAATTTACAATACCGGCCGTAACGTTGTATTTGGCATTACAGTTCCATTTCTATAAATCACCATCAGCGTTCCATACGCCCAAAAGAGGTGCGTATGGCACTTTTTTAATTAAATTGGTCCCTGCAGTTAATTGCAGTAGAATTGTAAATAATGCTTAAGTTTAGAACGTTAATCACGCTTAGTTGTTTAATCTCTAAAATCTCACCTATGTTAAAAAAAACAATCCTCCCGTTTATTGCACTGCTCCTTACCTCGACAGTAATTCTGGCCCAAAAATCTGATACCCTGTCCATTACATTAGATAATGTTAAATATCCATATCCGGTAAAATATTTCCCCGTTTATACAGAAGGGCAGGATCTGCGCATGGCTTATATGGATATAGCACCAACACAACTGGCCAATGGAAGAACCGTTGTACTTTTTCACGGTAAGAACTTTGGCGGCTATTATTGGGCCGATGTAATCAAAGCATTAACAAACAGGGGCTTCAGGGTTGTAGTTCCCGATCAGATCGGATTCGGGAAATCTTCAAAGGCAATTATTCATTACAGTTTTCACCAGATGGCAAAATGGAACAAATCCCTGCTGGATTCCCTGAAGATACCGAGGACAAGTGTGCTCGGACACTCTATGGGCGGAATGCTGGCAACCAGGTTTGCGCTCATGTATCCGGAAAAAACAGAGAAACTATTGCTGGAGAATCCAATTGGCCTGGAAGACTATCGGAGATTTATTCCATATGTAACAACAGAAGAACAATACCGGACGGAACTAAAGGCTACTCCTGAGAGTATCCGGAAATATTACCAGAGTTCTTATTTTACCCTCTGGAAGCCAGGCTATGAAGAACTCGTACGTATTGCAGGAGGAGTTACAAATAGTTCAGATTTCCCAAGATGGGCCAGGGTAGCCGCTATGACCTATACCATGATCTATGAGCAGCCAGTAATCTATGAGTTTTACAACGTAAGAGTCCCAACGATTTTATTCATTGGGAAAGAAGATAAAACTATTATAGGAAAGGCACTGCTAAGCCCTGATCAGCAAGCTATATATGGCCAGTATAAACTATTGGGCAAGCAAACAGCAGCAAAGATACCCGGAGCCAAGATCGTAGAATTTGATGCATGTGGTCATATTCCGCACATTGAGATAGCTACGGAATTTAACGTAGCCTTACTTGGAAGTCTTTAAAGATGAATAACAATTACGGGGAACAAAATCATTTTGCTCCCCGTAATAACTTAAAATATGAGTACTACTCTGGTGTTAAACACTAAGCCTCCAGGATCTCTAATTGTGTGATCACCTGTTCACGACTTACCGGATAGACTGCATCGTTTACAACACTCTGGTAAACAGCTTCGAATAATGGCAGATAATTGCCGGCATGTGAAGGCACGGGGTGAGTGGTCTTATTTCCTTCCTCGTCAATAAGCGTCAGCTTCCCTTCATTTCCTTCCGCTTCGATGCCGTATAAGGGATTATCCAGTTTCATATATTTCAGCAACTGCTCTTCCTGAATATCCGAACGTTTTTTGTGCAGAGATCCCGAAGATCCGTTAACGACAAATGCAGGAAGCGCATCAACCATCAATAAGTTTGCATGTACAAATACATTTACGCTATCAGGATAGCTCAGATGAATTGAGAAAAAATCGTCAACCTTCGTTTCCTTTCTATTCTTGCCCAATATTTTATAAAACGAATCGGGCTTGCCAAAAATGCTGATCGCCTGATCCAGTAAATGAGGAGCAAGATCGTACATCAGTCCGCTCGCAGCCATAGGCTCTTCCTTAAATGTCTTAGGGCCAATCGTAGCTCTGTAACGGTCATAGCGAAAATGTACCTCACTTAGCTTGCCAAGCTTGCCACTTTCAATCACTTCCTTTACAGCAGTAAAATCACTGTCCCATCTTCTGTTCTGGTAAAAGAATATTTTCTTTCCTACGCTATCGGCCAACTCGAAAAGCTCCTTAGCCTCCTTGCGGGTTGCTGTGAAAGGTTTTTCCACCAAAATGTGTTTTCCGGCTTTCAAAGACCTCGATGCATAATCGTAGTGTGTATAATTAGGAGTGTTAATGATCATCAGTTCAATAGCTTCATCAGCTATGAGATCTTCTATCGTGTCATAACTGATTACCCCTGGATAATCAACAGCAGCAGCTTTCTTATTTCTTTCAGTTACAGCCTGCAATTTAAATCCTGGATGCGCATGTACAAATGGAGCATGAAAAACTTTTCCAGACATACCGTAGGCCATTAAGCCGGTTACAATTTCTTTCATACGCTAAAAATAATAAATCACTTTGCCAAACCCTAAACTTTGTTAGAATAAACCTTAACTCCTAATCGTATCTTTGCAGTATGAAGCCTGCAGAAATACATGCAAAATGGAAAGTTTTGCAACAAAAGATAGCACTGGAGTTTGACGCTGACACGCCCGACCTAAAGGTCATATTGTTTCTGATCGGCGTCCAGGAACTCGGAAAGGGACCTGGCAAATTCAGCAAAAGACAGAAGGAAGAACTGATGCACATTGCAACCTGCCGGCTATTGAGCGAAATGGGTTTTTATGAATTGGAAGGCCTGGATCAGGATGGCTGGCCGCACTGGAACCTGGTAAAGCCCATTCCCTCATACGCACTTATGGAGCAGGAATTACTCATGAAATCCTTAGCCATTCAATACTTCGAAGATATCTACGGATAACTGATTAGCGGTTAAAAACGAAAACCCCGAAGTACAATGTACAACGGGGTTTTCTATATAGGTAGATGTAAATGCGCGCAATTATTTTCCTTGTTGCTGAGCTTCTTTTTTCAAGCTTTCGTTTGCAACAATAACAACCTCAACCCTACGGTTTGCAGTTCTTCCTTCTTCAGTTGTATTGTCTGCAATCGGCTCAGAGAATCCTTTACCCAATGTGATTAATCTTGATGAAGGAACGCCCTGAGATACGGCATAGGCTTTTACTGCAGCGGCTCTTCTTTCAGAAAGCCCCTGATTGTAAGACTCACTGCCTTTGTTGTCAGTATGGCCAATTACCTTAATATCTGTCCCAGGATACTGATTTAAAGATCCAGCAAGAGATTTAACATTAGATTTGGCTTGAGTTGTAAGGTCCGATTTATCAAAACCAAACAATATACCACTATCAAATTTTACAATGATACCCTCACCTTCACGAATTACTTCCGCATTAGGTATTGAGTTTTGGATTTCAGCAGCCTGCTTATCCATTCTTTTTCCGATGAAACCACCTGCAGTACCACCTACTGCAGCACCTATGATTGCACCTACAGCTGTATTACCGGCTTTCTTGCCAATCACTGCACCAATCACACCACCCGCTGCGGCACCAATACCGGCACCTTTCTGAGTTTTTGTTAAACTGTCACAACCCTGGAAAGCCATCGATCCAAGAGCTAATGCTATGCTAAATGATGCTATTTTAAATTTTGAAGTAATCATAACGCTAAATATATTTTATATGCTGAGATCACTAACTCAAACCTGATGCCAGTTTTGGAACCTATGTCTCATTATTATTACAACAAACAATTTAACAAGCAGTTAATTGTATAAGTCGTCGTTCTATTGATTACGGAATTCGCATCTGACCCAAATTCAGGACAATCGCGCTACTCAGAAAAATATTCTTCCAATTCTTTTAATGTATTTTCATCCTTCATGAAATCTTTTATAACTAAACCTCTTTCCAGGAGAATGATCCTGTCACAGACATCAGTCACGTGATTCAGATCATGGCTCGAAATTAATGTCGCCATGTTTCTATCGGTCTTCAGCGATTTAACCATTGCTTTAAGCCTTATTTGGGTAGTAGGGTCAAGATTTGCAAACGGCTCATCCAAAACCATCAGATCAGGATTCTGCATAAGTCCGGCGGCAATCCCGATCTTATTCTGATTCCCCTTACTGAAGTCCCTAATGTATTTGCCTTTATTGAGAATCTCTCCGTTAAAAAACTCTTCATACTGTTTCAGATAATCCGTTACATGAGCAACGCTGAAATTATGCAGGCCACCAATAAAAATGAAATACTCTTCGGCCGTCAGGTAGTCGATCAGAAAACCCTCGTCGAGATATGACGCTGTGTAATTTTTCCACTGATCGTTCGAAGATACATTTATTCCCCTGGACAATACTTCCCCCGAATCCGGCCTGATCAGATCAAGCATCATTCTGAATAGTGTAGTCTTGCCGGCCCCATTATTACCGACCAGCCCAATGGTTTCCCCTTCACCAATGTTCAGGGAGGGTATATCTACTACGGTCTTACCACCGTAGATCTTTTTTAAGTTCGTAATCTCTAAAATCATGATAATTCTCTGAAGCCGGCAGCAATTCTATATTTTCTCTTATTAAACTCTTTAAGTATAAATTCTACCCAATAACTTCGGGTAACTAATCCGATCAGTCCTGCAGCGCCTATGCTTGCCAGACCCCAGTAAGGCAATCCCGCAATTGCAAAGGGAAAGTAAAACAAATATGGAATAAGGAAATAAGGCAGCAATAAAACAAACTGACTTGCACCCACTCCCTGATAATTAAAGCCTGAACTTTTCGAAAGATCTATAGCCTTATAGTTTCTCGTAGCGAAATAGAGAATTACCACCGTACCAAAGCCAATGTTGTACAGGTAGGCAGCAAACTGAACAGCCAGTGTTTTCCAGCTCAGAAAGCCATATAAACTTACAATCAGTGTAATGAAAGTCGCAAACAGGGTAAACATCAGGAACTTCGCCTTAATAAAATTCCTAAGATTCGTTTTATTCACGAGCAGGCCGTCAAAATGTGAACCCTGCCAGCCAAACATAAATTGCCCGTAGATCGAAATAACACTTCCGGTCATAAATGTTGCTGCAAAGATCATCATTCCAAATGAATCATTATCAAGCAGATCTCTCTTATAAAACAGGAAACCGTAAAAGATGAACACCAGGCTCATAATTATAGCAGATCTCGGCCTTTTGTGCCGGAAGATCAGCTTAAGTTCGAGCGCTATCAAAGTGCCGGTCTCACCAAAACGGTCAAGAAAGGGGTAATCCGTACTTGCCTTTTTTTCTTCGCCACTGCTCAGCTCTTCCGTATACAACCGGCTTCTCAGATAATGCGCATTTACCAGAAAGGCTACTGTAGCAAGAACCGGAAAGGCTAGAGCGGCAAAGGGGTTCTTCCTGGCTATAAACAGAAATACGGCATTAGATACTGCCGATATAGCAAAAAGCTTAAGATAATCCATTAATGCAACGGCAGCAACTACAGCCATCACAGCAAAAATAAGAAATACATTGTTGGTGGTCAGCCTCTTAATGAACAAAACGAAATAATTGTTGAATATGCACAGTCCGATCACAGACAGGCCATACATAATGCCCGTTAAAGAACCGTAAACATGTACAACAGTTGTACTGCAGAATGGCAGAAAAAGGATCAAAGGGAATAGATTGAACGCTGTAAACAGCGCCCGTACATTTAGAAAGCCAACAATCTTTTTTCTGGGAATGTTGAGGTGCAGATAGGGGAGAATGCTCAATGTCGGTAAATCCTGAAGCTGCATGCGCATGATGAAATCCAGGGCAAAATAATAAAGGATAAGACCGTTAAAAACAAGCATGATATCCCGGCCTGGCAAGAATTTGGGGATCAGTTCTGCAAGCATAAACCCCAGGAAGATTGCGATAGACAAAAGGTACAGCACCATAAAACCCATAAAGATCTGGGCTGCAATAGTACCTCCCTTGTTTTTCGATCTCCAGAAAGCTTTCCATTGATGATCTAAAAAAGTTAAGAGCATATTAGTAGTTATATTTGGTTTTCCAGTTCTGTTTCAGCTTTTCTCTCAACTTTTCCTCCGCAGGGTTTCTTCCCGGATCATATAATTTTGTTCCGCTCAGTTCCTTAGGAAAATATTCCTGCTCAGAAAAATTTCCCTCATAACCATGCGCATACTGGTAATCCTTGCCATAACCAATATTCTTCATAAGTTTAGTCGGTGCATTTCTGATATGTAACGGGACTGGCAGATTACCGGTTTGTTTGACCAGAGCCTGTGCTTTATTTATAGCTTCATACGAAGCATTACTTTTTGCAGATGAAGCCAGGTAAATTACCGTTTGGGAAAGAATGATTCTGGATTCAGGAAACCCGATCACATTTACCGCCTGGAAACAATTGTTGGCGAGTAATAAGGCGTTGGGATTGGCATTTCCAATATCTTCGGAAGAAAGGATCAGCAAGCGTCTGGCGATGAATAAAGGATCCTCACCACCCTCAATCATCCTGGCCAGCCAGTAGACGGCCGCATTGGGATCACTGCCTCTTATGGATTTAATAAAGGCAGATATAATGTCATAATGCTGTTCACCAGCCTTATCATAAAGAGCAAGATTCTGTTGTGCATGCGCCAGTACATTTTCATTGGTCAGCACCAGTTTATTGCCCCCAATACCATTTACGGCAATCTCCAATACGTTCAGCAGCTTTCTTGCATCACCACCCGACAGCCGGATCAACGCCTCGTGCTCCCTGATAGTGATCTTCTTCTCCCGGAGTACAACATCCTGCCTAATCGCTGTTTGCAACAGTCCCGCAAGTTCCAGTTCATCAAGCGCCTTTAGAATATATACCTGACATCTGGACAGCAAAGCGGAAATGACTTCAAAAGAAGGATTTTCTGTAGTCGCGCCAATCAGCGTAACCAGACCACGTTCAACCGCGCCAAGGAGGCTGTCCTGTTGGGATTTACTGAAGCGATGGATCTCATCGATAAACAATATCGGAAGTCCAAGCAGGCTGTCTTTAAGTAAAGCGGCCTTTTCAATAACCTCCCTCACATCCTTTACACCCGAGTTTATGGCGCTAAGGTTAAAAAAGGGACGGTCAAGTGTTTGGGATATGATGTAAGCAAGCGTAGTTTTTCCTACACCCGGAGGTCCCCAGAATATCATAGAAGGCAGATGCCCGCTTTGAATGGCTTTTCGAAGGACCGCATCCGGACCAACTATATGCTGCTGCCCCACATATTCATTCAGGCTTTGCGGGCGCATGCGTTCAGCTAAAGGAGGTAGGTTTTGCATAAAAGTAAAGATACAAAACCCCTGTTGAAATTATAACAGTTTACACTAAGTGCCCGTATTTTTTGCCGGCTTTTTTTTCCAGAACTTACGTTTTGGCTTATCCGTCCTCGCTG
>DATFQH010000248.1:0-2029 GCA_035264385.1 Pedobacter sp. | reverse complement strand
GGAGGAGGTGATGACAAGGGAAACGTTCGCAATACTGCTTTTAGTCTTGCTATGAATCGCACGGCGGATTTTAATAATGATATGTTATATCGCGGCCCTAATAATCAAAGCTCTATTTCGCAGAAATATGTAGAGTTGTTTAATGGCGCAGGCGTTAAAGATCCATATGCCGCAGAAAATAATTTTCCAAATGGTGCCAGTTTATTCTATAACACTTATTGGATTGACTCAGTAGCAACTCCCTCAAAACTTATCGATCATTTTGTTACCAATGCTCCTGTTGGTAGTGGCTTATTGCAACAGTATTCAGTTAAGACCCGTGGAGGCATAAATGATTATGTTTTGGGTGTTGGCGTACAGGTTCAGGAAAAATGGATGTTTGGCGGATCAATAGGCATTCCTGTATTAAAATATAAACGTGAAACGGAGTTCGTAGAAGCCGATGCTACAGACAACCCGAATAATGCATTTAACTATGGAATTTTTTCAGAGAAACTTGAAACCTCTGGAGTAGGTATCAATTTAAAAGGCGGGGTTATTTATAAACCTGCCGAATTCTGGAGATTGGGTTTGGCTATACATTCGCCAACATTCTACTCACTTACAGATACCTACGAAGAACATGTTACATTAAACGATGATGTTGCAGATGACCAGTCCTGGAACGACGATTCCAAAAAATATAACAACGGTGAGGCCAATGAGTTTAAATATGATTTGATGACTCCCTATAGAGTCATTGGAAGTGTTTCCTATGTTATCCGCGAAATTCAGGATGTTACTAAACAAAGAGGTTTTTTAACGGCAGATATTGAATATGTCAATTACAAAGCTTCTTCATTCACACCTGAAGATGAAGCCAATACCAGCGAAACAGATAAAAACTATTTGAAAAATTTGAATAAAGTCATTGACAAGGCTTATAAAGGCGCATTTAATTTCAGGGTTGGAGGCGAATTAAAATTTACTACCGTCATGTTCCGATTAGGCGCTGCTTATTATAGTAATCCTTATAAAGACATTCATGGTGAAGAAGGAAGCAAATTGAATTTAAGTGGTGGTTTAGGCTATCGTAACAAAGGCTTTTTTGTTGATCTAACGTATGTACATGCAATTAATAAAGATGTTCAATTTGCCTATCGTTTAGCAAATGCTCCTTATTCCGGGGCCACTATCAAGAATAACACCGGTAATGTTTTACTGACTGTTGGATTTAAAATCTGAAACCGAAACTCTACATAAAAGAAAAGGGCATCTGTTGGATGCCCTTTTTGATTAACGGAATTCATTATTGCTTTACATAAGTAGAAGAAAGTGTAACTCCTGACATAGCATAGTCCACTACAAGTGTTTTGCCATTCCATGATTTAATTGTTCCAATTTCACCATCGAGATTGAGCGTGGTGCTGTTATCTAGCGACCAGGTACCACCACTATAATCATTACTCGGTGAACATACTGTACCTGCGTCCTGAATAGAATAAGAATTATCAGCATTCAATTTGTAAATATCATCTCTTTCACAAGGTTCTGTAAAATTGTCATTGTTGAAAACGTCTACAGAAGTACCCCCGCTTGCCATTGTAGCTGCGGTCATTTTGTAAGTACCAGTTAGATTTTCTTTGGTGGCAGTTACTGGTGCGTCGGTTTTATCTTTTTTACAAGACGAGAACACAAGGGTTAACACGGAAAAGGCCAGGATCATTTTTTTCATAGTATAAGATTTGTTTTAGAGCCGTAAACATATAAGACAAATCTCGCATTTACAAGCTTATCCTAATGAAATTTTGGAAGGATCTGTCATTCCTGGCTCAATCCATTGATACTCGTTATCCTTTTTGAACCACGTAACCTGACGTTTTGCATATTGCTTTGTATGACTCTTGATTAGATCAATTGCACGCATTAAATCAGTTTGCCCATTGAAATAGTCAAACAATTCGCTGTATCCAACGGTTTGCAAGGCACTTAAGTGTTGATAAGGGACTAGTGAGCGAACTTCTTCGAGTAAACCAGTCTCCATCATCTT
>DATFQH010000247.1:0-2829 GCA_035264385.1 Pedobacter sp. | reverse complement strand
GGAGAAAGTTGTTTTTGTTTTTGCTGGCCGTAGCAGAAATTAAGGCAAAGCGCGGCCATTACGAGCGTAAATCTCATTTTCATACAGTTTGTTTTATGATAATTGGTTAGTATTATTAGGTAGCTACCACACACCTAATACTCTACTTCCCCTGTGCAGAGCTGTGGCTAAAACAAGCCACAGCCTACACTGCTTCGGAAAACGGGTACCTTTTTCCGAACATCTTACGGAAATGACCCGAACACGTCACGGATCTGGGGAGTCTTATCTGAGTAGTAGGTGTATAGGAGCTATATACCTGCTTAGTCTGGCGGGCAAAGAATTAAGGCGTAAAGAATGTTGATCTGTATTTCCATTTTTTAGCTGTTTAAGCCAATATCATATGGAATCTGGAGAGGAGGAGGTTCAGCGTTCTGGAATGATTTCTTACAAATCATGAGATCAGAAATCGCTCGAACGCAAAAAGCGTGAAACCCCACCTACCGTAACTGAGGTCCTGAGAGACCTGAACACGAATAAGCAAGGCTCACGCTTTTTACGGCGCAAGCACTTTTCACTTATTCTCTCGTGTTCATTTGAAGTTCTCAGGTTCCAGTTACGAGATTCTTAGTGCTAAATGCTCCAAAAATTTTGAAGATTTGGCAAAAATATAATATTAGTTGTTACATATCATCTTTGTTTGGTGTAAAGGTATATAAGAAATGGAGAGCAACTAAAAAATGGAGGCAAGTTTTTTTTGTTCTTCGTAAATCATCAGTAAAAGCAGTCTAAATACACTCTGTATGCATTCTGAATGCCTTCGGGATGCGCTTTGAACCACTAAGTACCAACGGCGCAACAACTCCTGCCCGACGCCACCTTCAAGCGGCTAAACATCGAAGTGGATACGGCATGGAGACGGCGTTGATATGGTATGGTCCAACGCGCATCCCGAAGGCATTCATAAAGCCTAGAACAGGATTAGAATCCTACGCATGTAAGTATTGGTACCATTATGATGCTTCCTTAATCCTCACCTGCCCTCAATGCCCGTATACACACTTTTTTATGTAATTTAAAGACAGACCTTAGGGAAATCCAAAACAAAAGGTCCGTACCATCATCTGGTAACGGGCCTGTTTGTCTGATAATCTCCCTCCTCAATTACAATTTATATCCTATAATACTCTTACTGCCATCCTTGTAAAACACCAGATTATCTGTGTCATCGGCAATGTAATCCGGTTTTTTGTCTTTCAATACCACTTTGCCTTCAATCTTTCCATTGTCTTTGTTCACGCGAACCAGACCATAGCCGCTGTCCTCGCCGTTGTCTACACTGGTCAGGATCACCTTGTAGTTCAATGCATCTTGTGAAGCGGTAAACCTGCGTTTCATATCCGAAAATGCTGCACTCCCCAGGTTCGACCAGCGATCTGCCGCAGCCATATTGCTGTTGTAAGACGTAGTATTCGGGCCCGATAAACCTGCCTGAAAACCATGCGCAGCAGAATTGCTTGCTGAAACCGCGATAGCGGTAACATTCATGATCTTATTCGCAAGGCTCGTTCCCGGCGCTTTCTGGTAAACATGGTAAACCACATTACCCTCCCAGTCGATCAGGGCCATATTCTGGGCAGAACTGATCAATATTCCTGTTTCACGCAACTCAATTTCAGCAGCAGCCTCATCACCGCCAAATTTTACACCTTTGCCCAGCACCTTGTACGTACCGGCGGCATTGTCCATCACATACATTTGCTGATCGGCATAGAAATACGTAAGCGGACCCTTATCTATACCAAGACCGCCATTTTTATAACCGAAAGACTTTGGCCACACATCTTTTCCGGTGGTCAAATCCTGGATGTTCAGCTCCCGGTCTGTTCTGTAAATCAAACCAGCAGCGTTTTGTTTGATGTCCCTGATAAAGCCCGACACCTTCATGTCAGATTTCGCGGCAGTCGCACCCGTATTCATATCTACAATATTTACGTAGTTCGTACCAGACTCTTTTGCAGAGGCAATGGCCAGGCTCGTTCCATTCAACTTTAAGGCCGTAATTCTGCCTCTCAAGGTAACCGGCTTCCATTTTTGCACACCTGTTTTATAGTCCAGCAGCATCAGTTCCGCGCGTTTGTCATCGGTAGAAATCAGGAAGCCCCGCTCGTCAAACAGCACATCTGCAACGGGGTCCGAAAACTTGACCGTCTGCCATACCGCAGCCCCGGTACCCAGATCGAAGGCAGACATCTGCTGGTTGCAATAATAATAAACCACATTGGGCTGTTTGTCCAAAATCAGGAATTTGCCGTAAGCTGCATCAGCCAGAACAGCGATGCCGTCTTTCATGCTGCCGCCCATACCTTTCACCTTGCTGGCCGAATTGGCCGCATTTGCAGCGCCACCAATTCCACCCAGGCCGGGCACCTTGCCGAGCCCACCCAAAGAACCCATCAGGCCGCCCTTTTTCTCGCCGCTCTTGGTACTTTCCTTTTCATCCGCTTCTTCCGCCTGCTCCGTTGCCAGAATGCCGTCATCGGTATTGGTTTTAAAATCGACCTTCCAGGTCACGTTGCCCGTGGCCACATCCACCTTGTACAAACGTTTATTGGTGGCCAGCAACAAAGAAGACTGATCTATCGCCAGCGGCTTTGCCACCATTACTTCGCTGGAACTGTCGAAAACTTTGCTCAGTACCCATTTCTTTGCGCCTGTCGCCGCATCGATGAATACCAGCGATGGGGCATTGTCCAGGTAACCGGAAAACACGATGCCGCCCAGCGAAGGCACGGTGTATCGTTTGTTCACCATCTTCATGCCCAGCTCTGCTGTATTGGCAATGACCTT
>DATFQH010000246.1:0-6928 GCA_035264385.1 Pedobacter sp. | reverse complement strand
GCATGGACTACCTGCGAAATGTTGTCATTAATGACAGTTTGGGTATGGCAACGCAGTGGGAAGCAGAGATCAACGCATTAATAGATACCTATCAATGTGAATGGAAAACTGCCGTCGAGAATCCGGAGATCAGAAAACGATTTAATCACTTTGTAAACGCACCACAAGAGAAAGACCCGACAGTAGAATTTGTGGAAATGCGAGGACAGAAAAAAACACCAGAATGGACAACAGCTTAACTATGAACCAAGAAACTATGAAATGGCTGGCGGCCTGCCGTATAGAGGATGCAGTCGAAAATGGAGGCGTATGCGTAAAACACGGGGATGAACAAATAGCTTTGTTCTACTTTACACGAAGAAATGAATGGTATGCCACGCAAAATGAATGTCCGCATCGCAGGCAAATGGCACTGAGCCGTGGAATGATAGGCAGCACAACGGAAGAACCTAAAGTCGCCTGCCCTTTCCACAAGAAAACTTTTTCACTGACAACGGGTGAATGCCTTAGTGGCGATGAATGCGCGATTAAAATATATCCTGTAAAAGTAGAAAACGGCACCGTTTATATAGGCGTACAGTCCAACTAGAAATATATAGAAACCACCTAAACCAAACCATTATGTTCAAGAATTCTAAAGCAGCTATATTTGGCAGCGCAGCCCTATCTATGTTCTGTTTTTCGGCTAAAGCACAAACAGGCTCTATCAAACCAACCCTATTTGAGGGAGTTGTTGCTATAGGATACATCGATCACGGAGCAACACTCAACTTCACCGGACCCGCCATAAAATATACCCGTAAACCTTTTACATTGATGGCGGGCATGTTGCCGAGCTTAAAAATAAAAGATGACAATGCTCCCGCCGGGGCACCAAGGAATGCAGTTTTCGTACCCTCACTGGGAGGTGGAATTACGGCCATCTATAAACACATTGCCCTGCAGATGCCATGCTTGTACACTGCCAAAACCGCCAGTAAAGACGGCAGGTGGAATGTTGGCGTAGGTCTGGGCTATAAGTTCTGATTTACCAGGAAAACCTGGTCATTCACGGGTAAGGCAGATTAATCCTTCTTCATTGCTTATACAGATCCGCTTACCTTTTAAAGTGATCAGGTTTTCCTGTAATATTTCATTCATCGTCCTGAAAACAGTTTCATAGGTGGCTCCAGCGTAGGCCGCAAGGTCCTGACGGCTGAGGTCGACATTGATACCACCTTTTTCATCGACTCCGAACTGTGCTTTTAAACTAATCAGGGCAACTGCCAACCTGCTTTTCACTGACATCAGTGCTAGATTACGCATGCGTTTTTCCGAATCCTGAAGTTCGCCGGCATAGAACATCAGTAATTGGAATGCTAGATCGTGGTTTACTTTTACGGTACTGATAAAAAAATCAAGTTCAACAAAACAGTATACAGTTTCTTCCAGAGCTGTCGCCGAAATTGGATAAACCGAACTTTGGCTACCCAGCCCCCTGTGCCCAAAGATCTTTCCCTGATTCGCAAAGCGCAGTATCAACTCTTTGTCGCCCCATTTTTTATGAACTTTAACATTACCGCTAATCACAAAATACACACCTGTAACCGGATCCCCTTCGGTGATGATCTGTTCACCTTTCCTTACTTTGAAGTTTTTTTTGTGTGTTTCTATTGCAGGCTTCCATTCTTTCAGTGCCAGCTGACACATGAAACAACTTTGCATATCACATCCAGGGTGCTTCTTCATCGTAATCCTTTATTTAAATTACAATAATACAGATTTAGTTGAAAGAACTACCACTGCCCCGAACCGGAGAATTAAATTACCTCTGGCATTCAAAAAAAAAGCGAGAATAATCATACCGATCATTCCCGCTTTATCTAAATTAACGCTCTCAATATATAGACGACACAATTCAAACAATATTGTGTAGGCCGGAAAAAATTACTGCATTAAAAAATCTTCTGATTTCTCCTGCCTCCCCGGCAGATAAAAACCAGAGGCGCAAACATCGCGATCAGAACAAATGCGATCAGTGTATAATTGTTTTTTAGCATGATCTAAATTTATAGTCCGAAGTTAACGCCACCGTTTAAATACAACGTTAAGTCACCATAAAATTTACAACCTTTTTTTATTTCGCCGCTTTCGTAAAATGCAACACTACGTAAGAAGGTGAACTTCCGTATTCAACAGGTGATTTGATGACCAAAGTATTGTCGTCTGCAGATGACAATAACAATCTGTGCCCGGAGGTAACATTTTTTGCCTTATCGCCTTCAAATAACTTTTTAAATTGAAAGGTCTGATCTGCAGGACTTGCGGACCAGAAAATACTTTGGGTTTTAGCTGTGCAATTTCCACCGCCTGGTATGGTATAGCTGCCATTCCCGCTATTGGTGAGTGTCCATATGCCTCCTTTAAAGCAAGAAGCTGGTCCCGATTCTCCAAGAAACGATTTTATATTTGCTTCTGGTACTCCTTCGTAAGTAACATCGCTCAATAACCACGTCCCTGTGATGTTACCTCTTTTTACACTTGTAGTAGCGGTGCCTTTTGGCGAACAGCTTTGCAAAACCATTAACGAACTGCATAAAATGGCTGCTATCATGAATATTCTTTTCATATCTTTCTTTATTTGGTATTGCAATTACATAAATCTTGCCAAAACATCAATAGAATAACATTATCCTACTAACTTTGTTATACCTAAATGCCCTTTGCAGATTTAACTTTTTAATAATGAAGCCAGAAACCATTGCTATACACGCCGGAAATCTATATCAGATCAGCACAAAAGATGTAACTCCACCGATAAACCTGTCGACAACATTTCTGAGGGACGCAGATGGTGGCTATTCTGGCGGACACATGTACAGCAGAGTAAGTAACCCAAACCGATCGGCGCTGGAAAAGGCACTTACGGATCTGGAAAATGGCGCAGATGCCTGTGCATTTTCTTCCGGAAATACTGCAGGAATGAGTTTATTCCAGGCCCTTACACCCGGCAGTCACATCATAGCTCCGGACGATATGTATTGGGGATTTAAAAAACAACTGCAAACTATCTTTAAGGATACACTTGAAATAGATTTTATAGACCTGACAGATACAAAAAACATCGAAGCCTTTATCAGGGAAAACACGGTTTTGATCTGGCTCGAAACCCCTTCCAATCCTTTGTTAAAGATTACAGATGTCGAAGCTATTGCTCAAATATCTAAAGCAAACAATTTAATTCTGGCATGTGACAGCACATTTGCCTCTCCTTGTTTACAAAATCCGATTTCACTTGGTGCAGATATTGTAATGCATTCTTCTACAAAATATATCGGCGGGCACAGTGATGTGCTCGGGGGCGCACTGATTACCGCGAAAAAAGATGCCTTTTGGGAAAAGGTAAGAAATATTCAGCAAACGGGCGGAGCAGTTCCGGCTCCTTTCGATTGTTATCTGCTGCTCAGAAGCATCAAAACATTACCCTACCGCATGCGTGGTCATAGCGCCAACGGACTTGCTTTGGCGCAGTATCTTCAAAAACATGCAAAAATTGAGGCCGTTTATTACCCGGGCCTTGAAACACATCCGCAACATGACATTGCCAAAAGACAAATGAGTGGTTTTGCAGGAATGTTGTCTGTACTGGTGAAAGGAGGCGAAGCACAGGCCCGTAAGGTTGTAAATAATGTAAAACTGTTCGCACAGGCTACCAGCCTGGGTGGAGTTGAAAGTTTAATTGAGCACCGCGCGTCAGTAGAAGGGCCAGATACCAAAACACCACAGAATTTAATTCGGATATCTGCAGGACTGGAACACATAGATGACCTGATAAGGGATCTGGAGCAGGCTCTGACATCTGTTTAACCTTATTTCAAGCGTCATAGCTGACGGTAATCTTCATTTTAATAATCTGAAAAACAGATAGTTAAAAAATATTCAGAATTTAATTTTGGATATTTTTCAACTTAAACATATGTTTGCAGCGTTATTTAGCGAAAGCTAATCAAAGTCAATCCTCTTAATTAAGGTTTGATTTATAAAGAAGTGGCGAGAGACAGGCTCCCTGACCCACTGGCAACCCTCCCTAACGGAGAAGGTGCCAATTCCTGACCGAAAGGCATGGTGCTTTTTGGAAAGATAAATTGAGACGAATGAAAATATTAAGAACTCCTACAAATCTATTTGATTATTGTTGCAAACAACATACTGCATGTATGTGCTGTGGCATACAGTAGCCCAAAAAATCTTCCATTTGCATTTCAGATACACTCGGAAGGCCCTGAAAAGGGTACGCTAGACCGGTACATACCGTTACAATTATTCCCTATAACAAATCAAACTAAGTAATTCAACATTTAACCCTCAAAAAAAACTAATATGTCAGCTTCACATAAATTCGAAACATTACAGGTACACGCAGGCCAGGAAATAGATCCAACGACAGGTTCAAGAGCCGTGCCTATATACCAGACTACATCTTACGGTTTCAAAAATTCAGAACATGGTGCGAACCTCTTTGCACTTAAAGAATTTGGAAATATCTACACCCGCATTATGAACCCGACCAATGATGTGTTCGAGAAGCGTATAGCTGCGCTGGAAGGTGGTGTTGCAGCTTTAGCTGTAGGTTCCGGTCAGGCAGCACAGTTCATTGCACTCAACAATATCCTTCAGGCCGGAGACAATTTTGTGTCGTCTTCTCATTTGTATGGGGGTTCGTATAATCAGTTTAAAGTTGCCTTTAAGCGTTTAGGCATTGAGGTAAGGTTCGCAGACGGAGATAACCCAAATGATTTTGAAGCCAAAATAAATGACAAAACTAAAGCCATTTACCTGGAAACTATTGGCAACCCTGCATTTAGTGTTATTGATTTTGAACAAATATCAGCCATTGCAAACAGGCATGATCTTCCCTTGATTGTAGACAATACCTTTGGTGCTGCCGGATACCTGTTCAAACCTTTGGAACATGGTGCCCATGTTGTTGTTCAATCGGCTACCAAATGGATTGGCGGACATGGAACAAGTGTAGGCGGAGTAATTGTGGACGGGGGAAATTACAACTGGGGTAATGGAAAATTTGGTCAGTTCACTGAACCATCAGAAGGATATCATGGATTGGTATTCAACGATGTATTTGGCATCGGCGGACCTTTTGGCAATATACAGTTCATCATTAGGGCAAGAGTAGAAGGTCTGAGAGATTTTGGTCCTGCCATTTCACCATTCAATTCGTTCCTTTTATTACAGGGACTGGAAACCCTTTCCCTTCGCGTGCAGCGCCATGTAGACAATGCGCTCGCCCTTGCGATCTGGCTTGAAAATCATGAAGCTGTAAAAGCGGTAAGCTACCCGGGTCTGGAAAGCAGTCCTTATCATGGAAATGCAAAAAAATACCTTCAAAACGGCTTCGGTGCAGTGCTTTCTTTTGAACTTCATGGAGACAAACAACAAGCCACGAAACTCGTAGATAGCCTTCAACTGGTTAGTCATCTGGCTAACGTTGGTGATGCAAAGACACTGATCATCCAGCCTTCTGCAACCACACATCAGCAACTAAACGAAGCCGAACAAATCGCTGCAGGTGTAAAACCAAATCAACTCCGTGTTTCTGTAGGAATTGAACACATCGACGATATAAAAGCCGATTTTGAGCAGGCCTTCAACGCAATAAAACTGTAAAAATACTTAAGCACTTAAAATCAATAATGAGTACCGCCACAACAATATATAAGCATAACAAACAGTTTAGACTGGAGAATGGCAAAAAACTGCGTAATGTAGAAATTGCCTACCAGACCTATGGTAAGCTGAATGCTAAAAAAGACAATGTAATTTGGGCATGTCATGCACTTACTGCAAACGCTGATGTATTGGATTGGTGGAAAGGCCTGTTCGGAAGTAATGACCTTTTCAATCCCGAAGAGCACTTTATCATCTGTGCCAATGTGCTGGGTTCTCATTACGGAACTACGAATCCACTAAGCTTAAACCCAATAACCGGACAGCCATACTATCTTGCCTTTCCGGAATTTACGATAAGAGATTTGGTTGCAGCGCACCGTCTGCTTGCCGGTCATCTGGGAATCGAGGAGATCAAAGTACTCATCGGCGGGTCGCTCGGCGGGCAACAGGCGCTCGAATGGGCAATAACTGATCAGTCTATTATTGAAAACCTGATTCTGGTAGCAACTAATGCGGTACATTCTCCCTGGGGAATCGCATTTAATGAAAGCCAGCGTCTGGCCATCACAACCGACCGCACGTTTTATGCACAGCATCCCGACGGAGGTCAGAAAGGATTAAAAGCAGCACGCAGCATTGCATTGCTTTCTTATCGAACTTACGATGCCTATGCAGCCACACAATTGGAAAGTGTAAATGACAAAACAGGTTCCTTCCGGGCATCTTCCTATCAGAATTATCAGGGCGAAAAATTGTGCAAACGATTCAATGCCTATAGCTACTGGTACCTAACTAAGTCTATGGATAGCCACAACGTCGGCCGGGGCCGTCAGAGCATTACAGATGCATTGGCTGAAGTAAAGGCCAACACATTGGTAATCGGCATTGAGAATGATGTACTCTTTCCGCTGTCCGAACAGGAATTTCTTGCAAAACACATCCCTGGTGCCGCATTGTACAGTATCAGCTCGGCATATGGCCACGATGGTTTCCTGATCGAAACAGACATCCTGACAAACGTGATTGGTAATTTCCTGAAGGAAAGCATCAACAAGAAAATTATTAAACTACATAAAACAGCATAACATTTAGATGAGCAAGAAACTTAAGATCGGTTTATTTGGATTTGGAGTAGTTGGACAAGGACTGCACGACATCATCCGTGGTCAGGATTTAAACCTTGAAATCGTTAAAATAGCGATCAAGAATCCTGAAAAAAAACGCAGCCTCGATGCCAATCTGTTCACCACAGATCATGATG
>DATFQH010000245.1:0-4464 GCA_035264385.1 Pedobacter sp. | reverse complement strand
ATCTGCAAAATAATTGATGATCTGGTTACACTTTAGTACATTTCTTACAGCAAGGGCTTTTTGCAATTCAAAAACATTGTATTCCTTGCTGATCCCAATGTTCTTCTGCACAAGATCTGTATCAATAGTAGTTTCTTTATTAATGTTCAGGATAAGCTTATCTACCTCATTCTCAATCTTGGACAAGTCTGTACCCAGATATTCGGCCATCAGCGCCGAAGCTTGAGGTGCGATCCTGTAACCCTTTTCTTTTACAAGATCGTCTATCCATCCCGCAAGTTTATAATCTCTTACAGGTTCAGACTGAAATACCAGCCCGCTTTTATCGATAGCCTTATAGATTTTCTTACGTTTATCAAAATTGGCATACTTATACCCCAGCACGAGAATGGTTGAAGGCATGGGTTTTTCAAAGTAGTTGAGCACAAACTCTGCCTCTTTGCTACTGCCCTCAGTGTCTTTAGCCCATTTCAGATCCTGCGCTTCCTTTACAATCACCAACTGATAATCCGACATCATCGGATATCTCTTCGAGGCGTTCATGATCGTAGCCATATCGGTATCCTTGCCATATAAAACCGTCTGATTGAAACCCCTTTCCATATCATTCAGCACATTACTCTCCATGTAATGGATAATTTGGTCTATGTAATAGGGCTCTTCTCCATGCAGCAGGTACACCGGCTTGAACTTCCTGGCTTTAATGTCTTTGATAATCTCGGCAGCACTCATATATTGCCGTAAACTTAGGAGAAAACTTAGAAAAAATTTTATCTATTTTTACACAAATGTCTTTTACACCTACTCCTCTTAATCTACCTTCGTATCCTTTTAAAATTACATTAAAAGACGCCCGGCACTTTATATTTGATGAAGTTCGTAAAAAACATCTGGTACTTACGCCTGAAGAATGGGTAAGGCAGCATTTCATTCAATACCTGGTGCTTGAAAAGAAGTTTCCAAAATCATTGATCCAGATCGAAGGCGGCCTTGTGCTGAATAAATTGCAGAAAAGAACAGATATAGTCATCTTCAATAGCAGCGGCGAAAGGGCCATGATCATTGAGTGTAAGGCTCCGGCTGTAAAAATAACTCAGGCAACCTTCGATCAGGCTGCCCGCTATAATTCAGTACATAAAGTAAAATGGCTGGCTGTAACAAACGGACTGATGCATTGCTACGCCCAAATAGATCACCAGGCTTCCGCATTTCAGTTTATTCCCGAATTACCGGAATACAGGATGCTTTAATTGCATCTTAATATAGGCTTTGCTTTAAAAATAAGCCATTCTATTCGCAGGCTGGCATCTGCTGTCCTGAAAAAGGACAACAGCGCCTATGCCTTCTCACAGAAGGCATATTTTTCTGTCGCAAAATTACAAACGCTTAAACAACCATCAATAACATCCTCCGCTCCCAACTTTGGGTGCGTTAGCAATTTACCTTCTCAGAGCGGACATAGAGGAATCTGCGCGCAGCGCCTGATAACTCAGGCCTCGAAGAGAACGGTAAATTGCGCAGTCAATTGCGCAACTAGCCCAAAGCCTCCAGCCCTTCTTCGATAATCCTGATCTTTGCTTCCGCATCGGCTTTCTTATTACGCTCATTCTGAATGATCTCAGGTTTGGCATTTTGCACAAAACGCTCATTGCTGAGCTTGGCATCAACCGATTTTAAAAAGCCTTGCAAATAAACCAGATCTGCATTTAAACGTTCACGTTCCGCATCTGCATCAATAGCCTCGTTCAGATGAATGAAAAATTCATCATTGCCAACCATAAACGTTACCGCACCTGGAATCTTTTCATTCACCAGTTCAACCTGGTTAATATTGGCAAGCTTAAACACAATATTCAGCCACTTTTCATATTCCAAAGCTGAATTTACCTTTATAGCAAGAGGCAACGCTTCTTTAGGGGAGATGTGTTTTGTGTTGCGTACATTTCTGATCTCCGCAACCAGTCCTTTTATGACCTCTACTTCTTTAAGCAAAGCCAGATCGGCAGTACCAACTACAGGATAAGGAGCAACAATACAGCAATCTAATTCCCCTTTTTCGCCAAACAAATCATCATGCCATAATTCCTCTGTAAGAAAGGGCATAAATGGGTGTAAAAGTGTTAATATCTTTTCAAAGAAGCCGATCGTAACTTTCAAGGTCTCTGCGTCAACAGGGTGCTGATAGGCAGGCTTTACCATTTCCAGGTACCATGCACAGAAATCATCCCATACCAGCTTGTAACAGGCCATTAAAGCTTCCGACAACCTATATTGTCTGAAATTATCTTCAATCTCTGCCAGGGCTTCATTAAAACGGCTCTCAAACCAAAGGATCGCCTGCTGATTTGGATTTTCCAGCTGATCATTTACTTCCCAGCCCTTCACCAGCCTGAACGCATTCCACACTTTATTGGCAAAATTACGTCCCTGCTCACAATAGCTTTCATCAAACATCAGATCGTTACCTGCAGGAGAACACAACAGCATACCCACCCTAACACCATCAGCCCCATACTTTTCAATCAGGCCGATAGGATCAGGAGAGTTCCCCAACGATTTGGACATCTTACGTCCAAGCTTATCTCTTACAATTCCCGTTAAATATACATTGGTGAAAGGTTTTTGGCCTCTGAACTCATGTCCGGCCATGATCATACGCGCTACCCAGAAAAATAAGATTTCGGGAGCCGTAACCAGATCGTTGGTCGGATAATAATAATTGATATCCTTATTATCCGGATTTTTAAACCCGTCGAATACCGATATCGGCCAAAGCCAAGAAGAGAACCAGGTATCCATAACATCCGGATCCTGAGTTACAAAAGGTGCCAACTGAGCCCTGCAGCCATTGGCCTCTTCGGCAGTAAACACACCGTCAATATCTTTAAGCTTCAGAAACTCATCCAATGCCTCGTCTTTAGTTTTCGCTACCACCCAATTACCCTTATCATCATACCAGGCCGGAATCTGCTGACCCCACCAGAGTTGCCTGCTGATGTTCCAGTCACGCACATTTTCCATCCAGTGGCGATAAGTATTCACAAACTTTTCAGGGATCAGTTTGACATCTCCATTTAGCACGTCTTCCAGAGCCGGTTTTGCCATCTCATCCATTTTACAAAACCACTGCATCGATAATTTTGGTTCAATAGCAGCGTTGGTACGTTCTGAAAAACCTACCTGCGACTTATAATCCTCAACCTTTTCCAGATGTCCCGCTTCTTCCAGCAAAACAGCGATTTTCTTTCTGGCGGCAAAGCGGTCCTCACCTACAAGCACTACGGCAAGCTCATTCAGTGTACCGTCATCATTCAGAATATCTATTATAGGAAGTTTGTGCTTAATACCAAGCTCATAGTCATTCAGGTCATGTGCCGGCGTAACCTTCAAACAGCCTGTTCCGAAATCCATAGTTACATATTCGTCCTGAATCACCGGGATCTCCCTGTTGATCAAAGGTACAAATACCTTTTTCCCCTTCAAATGGATATAGCGTTCATCGTTCGGGTTCACACAAATAGCAGCATCTGCCATGATAGTTTCCGGACGGGTTGTGGCAATGGTGAGCGACTCCGTACTTCCTGCAATGGTATATTTAATGTAATACAGTTTCTGATTCACTTCCTTGCGGATAACTTCTTCGTCAGAAACCGCAGTCTTACCCGCAGGATCCCAGTTTACCATCCGAACACCACGATAAATCCTGCCTTTTTTATACAGGTGGATAAAACTATCTATCACCGCTTCTGAAAGATCATCTTCCATTGTAAAACGGGTCCGCTCCCAGTCACACGAAGCGCCCAACTTCTTCAGCTGCTCTAAAATGATGCCGCCGTACTTCTCCTTCCACTCCCACGCATACTTTAGAAATTCTTCCCTGCTCAGGTCTTTTTTGCTGATACCTCTTTCTTTCAGCATAGCCACAACTTTAGCTTCGGTAGCGATAGACGCATGATCCGTACCAGGTACCCAGCATGCATTCTTACCCTGCATACGCGCCCTTCTGATCAGCACATCCTGAATGGTATTGTTCAGCATATGCCCCATATGCAGCACACCCGTCACATTTGGAGGGGGAATCACAATGGTATACGGCTCACGATCATCAGGTTCCGAGTGAAAAAAGTTCTTTGACATCCAGTAGCTGTACCATTTGTCTTCGGTCGCCGCCGGGTCGTATTTAGTGGAAATGCTCATTATTTTTGAAAAAGTATCAGATTAAAGCCCAAAAATAAGAAAATAAACTTACTTCAGGTTCTGCATAAAATAATCTGTAACCTTCTGATATAAATGCACTCTGTCTTTGCCGGTCACATTGTGTTCATGTCCCGGATAGATCATATAATCTACCTGCACACCCTTGTCTACCGCATGTTTTACAAAATCAACAGAATGCTGCTGCACCACTACCGGATCCTGCTGACCATGGATCAGCAATAACTTACCCTTCAGCTGATCCACCTT
>DATFQH010000244.1:0-5855 GCA_035264385.1 Pedobacter sp. | reverse complement strand
TTGTCATAGAAATTGATGATCAGATCGGATGCCTTGTTGAAACTAAAAGCGTTATTTCGCCCTGCGGTTTTGGACGAAATCATTTCTTCGTGGATTTTATCAGGGCGTTCATAAGAAAATTTGGAAGTCGATTCTGAAAGGTAAAGGATACCTTTTCTATTGGTGTCCAGATCCAGTGTTTTTTGAATGTCCCGGCCAAAGAATTTTTTAGGTGCACCGACCAGTTTCTGTACACCTTTTATGTAGACGTCCGTTGTGTAGGCTTCTACTTCATTGAGGTGTTTGCTCCTGGCTTTGATGGCTTGTCTTACGATCTCATTTGCGGGATCTTCGCCATTACCTTTTATAGTCACTCCCTGAAGTGTATAAGTCTCGGTGGTTAGTACCGCATCTTCATTGATATTGTCTGCTATAGTAAGTGTTTTTTCCAGAGATTTAAAGCCTATCGCCTTATAAACGACGGTAACAGTTCCCTTGTCCAGTGAAAATGCATAGAATCCATCTACATTGGCAGATGTACCCGTTGTGGTATTTTTGATGTAGACGGAGGCAAAAGGCACGACCTGGCCTTCATGGTCTTTTATGGTTCCGCTTAGTTTGACCTGCTGTGCAAGGCCGGAAAGTGTGCAAATGATGAATGTTAGCGTTAGTAGAGTGTTCTTCATTACGGGGTTTAAGGCCTGGTTGTCCATTAGTTATTAAAGGTAACAGAAATAATGTGTTAAAGTTTGTCAAGTGTAGTTTATTGAATTACCTTTCTAAGACGATATTTGCATAACTTTGGATGCAACTAATAAAAATTATTTATGTATAAGACATTACAACCCGTGCTTAAGCAGGAACTGGCACAAATTGAAAAAGACGGTTTATATAAACGTGAGCGGATCATCGTAACTCCTCAGGGTGCTGATATCAAGGTAAGTACAGGTCAGGAGGTCGTTAATTTCTGTGCAAATAATTATCTGGGCCTTTCGTCGCATCCGGTGGTAATTGAGGCTGCAAAAAAAGCGGTTGACAAATACGGTTATGGTATGTCTTCTGTACGTTTTATTTGCGGTACGCAGGATGTGCATAAGGAACTGGAAGAAAAGATTTCGAAATTCCTGGGTACAGAAGACACCATTTTATATGCAGCCGCATTTGATGCGAACGGTGGAGTATTTGAGCCGTTGTTCAACGACCAGGATGCTATCATTTCTGACGAGCTGAACCATGCTTCGATTATCGATGGCGTTCGTCTCTGCAAGGCAAAGCGTTTCCGTTATAAAAATGCGGATATGGCTGATCTGGAACAGCAGCTGATAGCGGCTAAGGATGCCAGACATCGGATTATTGTTACTGATGGTGCTTTTTCTATGGACGGGGTGGTTGCACCGCTGGATAAGATCTGCGACCTGGCCGATAAATATGAGGCCCTGGTAATGATTGATGAATCGCACTGCACTGGTTTTATAGGTAAGACTGGGCGGGGAACTCATGAGCATTTTAATGTAATGGACAGGATTGATATCATAACAGGCACTCTGGGTAAGGCGCTTGGCGGAGCTTCAGGTGGATTTACCGCAGGTAAAAAGGAAATTATAGATATGCTGCGCCAAAGGTCACGTCCTTATTTGTTTTCGAATACACTTGCTCCGGCTATTGCGGGAGCTTCGGTCGCTGTTTTGGATCTGCTTAGTGAAACTACAGATCTGAGAGACAAGCTGGAGCGCAATACGGTTTATTTCCGCAGGAAAATGACTGAAGCTGGTTTTGATATTAAAGAGGGCGTTCACCCGATTGTTCCTGTTATGTTGTATGATGCTAAGCTGGCACAGGAATTTGCAGCCAGAATGCTGGAAGAAGGAATTTATGTGATTGGCTTTTATTATCCGGTGGTTGCACAGGGTAAGGCAAGGATCAGGGTGCAACTGTCTGCGGGACACGAACAGCACCATCTGGATAAGGCAATTGCTGCTTTTACAAAAGTGGGTAAGGCGCTGGGAGTGATATAAATTTGTATAATTAGCTGTATATTTGAACCCATGTTACAAGATAAGATAACGCAGTATACTGAAGAAATCAATACATTTTCGACAGATAAGGCTGATGAGCTGGAGCAATTTCGTATTAAATTCCTGGGTACCAAGGGAATTATCAAAGATATCTTTGACGAGTTTAAGGCTGTTTCGCCTGAGGAGAAAAGATCTTTAGGTAAGGTCTTAAATGAATTTAAACAGCTGGCTGAGGGTAAATACCAGATGCTGAAAGATCAGGCTGGTGTTTCAGAGGTATCTGCAGGAACAGATCTGGATTTAACGCTGCCTGGTGAAGGTTTCGAGGTTGGGGCACGTCATCCGCTGGCACTGGTTAGAAAAGAGATCATTGATATTTTTAATAAGCTTGGATTTATCGTGGCCGAAGGGCCTGAAATTGAAGATGACTGGCATAATTTCTCGGCGCTGAACTTCCCTGAAGAGCATCCGGCGAGGGATATGCAGGATACTTTCTTTATAAAAAAGGGTGGTGAAAATGGGGACATCGCATTGCGTACGCATACTTCTTCTGTTCAGGTGAGGATGATGGAGGCAGGACAGCCTCCCTTCAGGGCAATTATGCCGGGCAGGGTGTATCGCAATGAAGCGATTTCTGCCAGGGCGCATTGTTTCTTTCACCAGGTAGAGGGGCTTTATGTGGATGAGAATGTTTCATTCGCTGATCTGAAGCAGACATTATTCTATTTCGTGCAGGAATTGTACGGAGACGGAACAAAAGTGCGTTTTCGCCCTTCTTATTTCCCGTTTACTGAACCTTCCGCAGAAATGGATATTTCCTGTACCATTTGCAAGGGCTCGGGTTGCCAGATGTGTAAACACAGCGGCTGGGTAGAAATACTGGGCTGTGGTATGGTTGATCCGAATGTTTTGGAAAACTGTGGCATTGATAGTAAAATATACAGTGGTTTTGCTTTTGGAATGGGGATTGAGCGAATAGCGAACTTAAAGTTTGAAATTAAGGATCTTCGTCTTTTTTCTGAGAATGATACCCGTTTTTTAAAACAGTATAAAACTTCATTGATATGAAAATGTTAACCGGATTATGGGCTGTGTTACTACTATTTGCTGCTTGCGGCAAGGCAGATCTTGCAATTCCCAATGTTCCGGTTAATTTTAGTGCACCGCTGACTGATCCAAGATTGCTGAGATTAAGTAGCCCGGGAGGGGCAGTGCAGATCGGTGAACATGGTGTGGCCGGATTGATCATTTATCATAGACAGGATGGCGGTTATGTTTCCTATGATCGATGTAGTACGGTTGAACCTGACAAAAAATGTGCTGTGGTTCTGGATGATCCAAGTTTTACCGCAACCGATAAATGTTCAGGAGCAAAATTCCTGCTGGAAGATGGCAGTCCTGCAAAGGCGCCTGCAAAAATATCCCTAAAGAAATATAATACGTATATAGCGGGGAATACCCTACACGTAACCAATTGATGGAACCGGAGAAAATCAAAGAGAGCATAATCAGGGCTGCAAAAGAGCTGTTTAGAAAATACGGTTATCATAAGACCAGTGTAAATGAGATCGCTAAAAAAGCAAGAATAGCCAAAGCCACCATTTATAAATATTTTGAAAGTAAAGAACAGATTCTGGATGCCATATTGATGGATTATCTGGACTTGAACTTGCATGAGATATTAAAAAATAAGGCCCAGTTTGCGAATGAAGAGGAACACCTGAAGGCTCTTGTAATGAAAACATGCAGGCTTACTTATACGGTATGCAATGAGTTCATTGGTTGGGATTTTGTAAGGGAAAACGCCAATTCGCAAGAATTCCTGAAACACCTTTCAGACCAGCTGGAGTCTTTGCTGCTTTCGGCATATCTGGAACTTGATCATTTTAAGAATAATCCTTCCCGTAAGGAAGGGCTGGCCTTTTTGTTGAAGGCAAGTAAAAGCATCGTTTTCTCTTTCGCCTTTACATCGGTTAGTGATTCGGATGTGCGCAAGAACTTTGTAAGTTTTCAAAAGGAACTCTTGCCTTTCCTGGTTAAGGCCGCCTTATAGTTTTATTCTCGAAGCAAATACCGTTTTGGTATTCGGTATGAAAACATGTATATTTGTTATTGTATCAATCATTACAGCGATGAGTTTAGAAATCCTGGAAATTTCTGTTTCTGTAGAAGAAAAATTTGATATGAGCTTTAACCTGGCCGGTGGTATACTGGGTATTTTTCTTAACATATTTGGAAAGTAAAGCTTAATCTTTTTATTCTTTCATTAGGGATGTAAATCACATCTGTTAGAAATCTCTATGTCTGATAAAATTTAAAACTAATAATTCGCATCTTTGCATTTTTTAAACTGCCCTTCAATAATTGGCGCGGCTTGATATAACATATGCATTATAATGGGTAGAAATAGAAAAACGGGAGCAGTAACCATCATTTCGGATCTTAGTATTATTGATATTGCTGAGGAAGGCAAGGGGGTAGGTAAGGCAGATGACCTGGTGATATTTGTAGATAAGGCAGTTCCTGGAGATGTGGCTGATGTACGTGTTGTTAAAAAGAAAAAGAATTTTGCGGAAGCAGTGATTGAAAGCCTGAATAAGGCATCAGATCTGAGAGTCGACCCTTTTTGTCAGCACTTTGGTACTTGCGGTGGATGCAAATGGCAGCACATGGGTTACGATGCACAGCTTCAATTTAAGCAGAAGAACGTAGAAGCTGCACTTCAGCGTCTTGCGAAGATAGACACCTCTGGTATAGAGCCTATTCTGGGTTCTGCAGAAAACAAATACTACAGGAATAAGCTTGAGTATACATTTTCTAATAAGCGCTGGCTTAGTAGGGATGACATCAGTGAGGGTGCCGAACCCGGAGGTTCGAATCCTGACCTGGAGATGAATGCATTGGGATTCCATGTCCCGCTAAGGTTCGATAAGATACTGGATATTCAACATTGTTATTTGCAGGCAGAACCTTCTAACAGTATAAGGAACAGTGTTAGGGCATATGCTTTAGAAAAGGGCTTAAGTTTTTACGACCTGCGCAATCATGAAGGTAATTTGCGAAACCTGATCATCCGTACGTCTTCTACGGGGGAGGTTATGGTAGTTATTATTTTTGCCTATGCAGGTCCGGCGCAGATAGATGGACTTATGGAACATCTGAAACTGGGCTTTCCGCAGATTACATCACTTTTATATATCGTTAATCAAAAGAAAAACGATACTATTTTTGATCAGGAGGTAGTTACCTATTCAGGCAGGGATTATATTTTTGAGGAAATGAACGGGTTGAAATTTAAGATCGGCCCTAAATCTTTTTACCAGACCAATTCTGATCAGGCTCACGAGCTATATAAGATTACCCGGGAGTTCGCAGGGTTTTCAGGAGATGAACTGGTGTATGATCTGTACACGGGTGCGGGTACGATAGCCAATTTTGTGGCTGCAAGTGTGAAGCAGGTAGTGGGAATTGAATATGTGCCGACGGCGATAGCAGATGCGAAATTCAATTCTGAACTGAACGGCATTGATAACACCATTTTTTATTCGGGCGATATGAAGGATATTCTTACAAGAGAATTTATTGCTCAGCATGGCAGGCCTGATGTGGTGATCACTGATCCGCCCAGGGCAGGGATGCACACAGATGTGGTAGAGCGATTGCTTGAGATGGAGGCTGAAAAGATTGTATATGTAAGTTGTAATGCTGCTACGCAGGCGAGGGACCTCGCATTGCTCAAAGAAAAGTATGACGTGGTAAGAATCAGACCGGTCGATATGTTCCCCCATACCCAGCATGTTGAAAATGTGGAGCTCTTAAAATTTAAAGGAAATGCGGCTTTGGCTGTTTAATGTTATTAAT
>DATFQH010000243.1:0-5898 GCA_035264385.1 Pedobacter sp. | reverse complement strand
GCCCTCAAACTGCTGGGCATCCAAACGGTCGAAGGAAATTTCATCCATAGACCTCATTGACCGCACCAGGCGGGCAAGGTTATCCTGAGTAAATTCCCGGAAATCCAACACATCGAATTGCTTAAACTGAAGCGGCACTTCCAGATCCTCCATCAACAGGGGAATGGTAATGATGTCCTTTCGTTTAGCAGTCTCAAAAAACTCCCGCTCGTACTCAAAACGAAACACCCCGTCCCTGAACATCTTTTTGGTCAGGCAGATCAATATATAATCGCTAGTTTTCAAGTGGTTCATCAGCACTTCTTTCCAGCTTTCCCCGGGAAGAATGTCACTGTCATTCACCAATTCGAAACCGTTGGCTATAAGATATTGGCGAAGCAGATCGACCTTTTGCTTGTCGTTGAAGGAATAAGAAAGATATACCCTTTTTTGCGATACCATAAGTGTCAGTTTTGAGGGATTTTGGCCTTAACGGCATTGTACAAGCACACGAACTCATCATCGTTGCCATCAAACCAGGACAACCTCAATTCATCATAAGTTTGAGAACAGTAATGCTTTTCTGCCACCTTTTTGCCGCCGAGGTGCCCCCGGACCACATCATCATGATAATCCTTGCAGAAATTTTTGGCATGGTCAAAATCTGTATAAGCGACATTGGCCGCAGGCACAAGGCGCATCAGTGCTACCGGATGGATATAGTTCTCCAGCAGCCTTTTTTTGGTAATGTGAAAATCGGTTACAGGCGTAAAACCACTACCCAATAAAAACTGCTCGTTTTTTGACACAGCTGCATGGCTTTCCTTATCGCTATCCAAAAATATATAGCAAGGCTTTTCCAGTTTGGTAAATAAATCCAAATTCACCCAGTGCTGTACACTGTCGCAACCACCAATGGGAATGATGTTGATGTTCAGATCGGTGAAAGTCTCTGTTATCGTGCCATTTTCCTTATACTTTTCTGCATTATAATGCAATGCCCTGGCGTCATCAATACCTTCCACCAGGATCAGCGCCCTGGAAGTAGAAAAGTGCGGCGTAAAGGTATTGTCAGGTTTGATGCCAAGATCTATAGCGATTTCCCGGTAGGTGATTCCTGCCTGGTTGACCGTATAAACACCGTTCGGCCTGGAGATATGAATCAAATTTTTTGTGGGTGTATGCCCAACTATGGTGGGCGAATGGGTGGAAGAAATCACCTGATACCCACTGTCTTTCAGCGAATTGAGTTTATCAAAAAGCATTTCCTGGGCAGAGGGATGCAAGAAAGTCTCTGGCTCCTCAAACCCGAAAATGATATTGGGTGCATCCGCGCCCCGGTTGTTTTCCGCAAGATATTCAAAATAGGACATCATCGTAATCCTGCGAAAACCGTCCCCCCGGGCACTAAGCGGGATCTCTTTGCCGGTAGCAGTGCTCACAAAAGTTGTAGACACCAATTTGCTCCAGTCAAACTCAACCTTAGCCTCCACTCTTTCGTTCGCCCCGACCACCTGGTTGATTTTTGAGGTGACCTTGTTCAGTACAGATTGCAGTTCGGCCCGGATACTGGTCTCGATTTCATCGGTATCGATCTGTTCATCCATCAGGTCAAAGGCCAGGTCCTTAAAATATTTTTGAATCGTACTGTCCGTTTCAGAAAGGGAGCTGTCGGCCTTAAAATACTGGAAACTGGGAAGGAGCTTTTTCAAGGCGTCTCCGATCATTTTGAGTTTGGTATTGCCGCTAGCAGGGAATTCCTCCAGCTCAAAGCTGAATGCAATTTTCTGGTCCAGGTTATACTCGCGCAATTTGGAACGCTTTTCTACATTATTAAAGTCCTCGCCATTACCCTTTGAAGTGGCAATTGCATTCGCATTACACTGGGTGATCAGCTGCGCCTCGGTTTTGAGTACAAAATCATGGTTCGCATCATAGCGCTTTCGAACGATCGATGTCTTTGGACCGCTAATCGAATCGTCATTGACCATCCAAACTTTTCTCCAGACCAGCAGGCCTTCAGCCCCGACGAGCTCCTCACTTTCTATGGTTGTTTCGATCTCCTCCCCGAGTTTGCAGGATTTGTTTCCACAGTCAAAATGAAGTTCGATGACAATTTGCCCGTCCTGCGCATCCACATTATAATCAGCGGGCGACAACTTATTTTTTTCATTCAGTACCGCATCGATCGCTTTTAGGATCGTTGATTTGCCGGCATCGTTCTGGCCAACAATACAAGTAAAATGGTCAAGGTCAACAGTCACCTCACCATTGATGCCCCGGTAATTCCGGATAAGGAGCTTTTTGAGAAACATTATAATTTAGCGTTTGGGTTTACTTTTAAGTAAAAATAAAAACTGATTCTAAATCTGCAAGAACAAATGCTAAACTTTTTAACATTCAGGAACCAGGATACACCCAAAATCTTTAGGCTGCATAATCTTGCTATTCAGGCCCCATCTGATTGAACCGCTATAGTGACACAAATAAATTGTTTTGAGTCACCTTTTTTAAAATTTTAGTGACAAATATTCCTTAAATATTAAAAATAACTAATTGATATATATTAAGTTACGACACTAAATAATTCTATCAACAATAAAATGTACTGGGTATATTATTCATCATCCAAAGACAAGCATATCCGGGTATTTTTACAGCAAAAATCTATGGATTTTAAAGAGTAATAAAAAACAACTAAGTTAGTCGGACTTTGAAATGTATACATTTCAAAGTCCGACCAATGATTCTGTAGGAAACCAGCCAGTTTTTCACTGAACTTTACACCTAAAAAATAAAAATCATCACACACAATAACTTCGATAAAGTATCGAACCCCCATCTAGGTGTAAAACGTAAGTTTAATGGCAAATAAGTCAAGAATATCCATTGCCGCAAACAGCATCAGAAACCATCTTTTAAAATTCCATCCACACATCCACCACCCGGAAGAACTCAGGTCTGTTCTCCAAAAAGGAAAGAAAAAATGGAACCTGCCCGAGGGTATGAATTTTCAAAAGTTTGTGGAAGGATTAACAACCGAAAACATCATCGACTTTTGTCATCTGGATTTTCAAAGTGAAAGCTATGAAGGTTACTTCTTACCAAGCAGCCCTGACGAATACGTCGTGGCACAGCTGGTCAGCAACGCCCACCTCTCCCACGCATCAGCGCTGGACCTTTGGGGATTAACTGAACAGCCTGGAGATAAAGCCGGGAATTATGAGCAATCCGAAATCAGCCGCTTTCGCCTGGAAGTGACCGGATACGACATTTACATGACTTACAGGATGACCGATGCAGCCTATCCAAAGGAATGGCGGCTGTACTATCCTAAAACGCTTTCTTCAATAAACCCAGGCAGCTAAACCAGACAAAACCCGGCGACTGCCGGATAACACCTGATTTCGGTTCCAGCAAATTTTGACCACAAACAGGATTATTTTATCATCAGAGGGGTACTACATTAGCCCCTGATCTTCAAAAAAATAACCATCCTTAGTCAGGATCAAATGATCAAAAACTGCAACATCCAACGATTTACTGCATTCATACAGCCTTTTAGTGACTTCAATATCTGCATGGCTGGGCTCTAAGGTACACCCGGGACTTGAAATGAAATATATCCAGTGAAGCAGCATGCCTTATAGGAGTGGTCAGGAGAAATACTTATTTTAGGCTCATGGATTCAATTACCAAAAAATTCAAATTCTTTTCCTTACAGCGAGCTGAAGTTGATCGGAAAAAAGGGAATTATCCCCTCCAGTACATTGTTCCCTATGGACCTGAACACGAAAATGAAACTTCCGCAGAAGCCTGGCTCCAAAAAAACCCGGATGCGGATAAAAAGTTTATATTGCTCCCACTTTATTCAATCGACTAAATTATGGCCTACGCTTTTATATCCTATAGTCATGCAGATCAACCGACCGTACTTGGCCTGATTAAACACATGAGCCAACTCAAAAGAGACGGACTGTTAACGGCCTGGTTCGATGAAGAAATTCAGTCTGGCGAAAAATTCGGGAACAACATTAACGAAGAATTATCGAAAGCAAATATTTTCCTGGCCATCATCAGTCCCGATTATCTGTCTTCAAATTACTGTTATGATATCGAATTCCAAGCTGCCCTGCAAAGACATGACAAGGGAGAATTGCGGATCATCCCCATCATTGCCCAGCCTTGTGACTGGAAAGCCTCACCTTTTGGACAGCTAAAAGCCATCCCAAAGGACGGAAAACCGATCAGCGAGTTTACTAACGAAAACAATGCCTTTTTAAATATCATCGACGAACTACGGCGGATCGTTTCAGCGACACCTGCTAAACCTTCCACTCCAGCTGAAAGTGAAAAAAAGGTTACGAAACGGACCTACAAAGTAAAGCGTGATTTTGACCCCATCGACCGGCTTAATTTCAGAGATGAAACATTTGCCACTATTTATGATTATTTCGCTCAGGCCATTGACGAAATTAATGGTGTGGATCAAATCAAAGCGCGATTTGTGAGACAAGTGCCCGGGCTGGAATTTACCTGTATCATCACCAACAGAGCCAGGATCAATAATACAGGGTACATCAGTATCGGTGTACAGAACAGACACGATCATTTTGGCTCTGGAAACGGAATTGCCTTTTCTATGAACGAGCAACTGAACAAAAACATCTACGGCAACAATTTCAGCATCGAACATGATGACTATGAGCTGTTCTGGGAACGATCTAACCCGATGCACCAAAACGGGGATCATGAAAAACTGAACGCTAAAAATATCGCCAAACTTCTCTGGGAACAGTTTATAGACCAGGTCGGCGTCAATGAATAAACCAACCATACCGAGACTCAGAAAAGCATATGGCAGTAACCAGAAGAAACGCCGACAATGAAGGCCACTATAAAATCAAACACGAATTATTTTGGACAGTGCTGCTGGCATTGCTTTCGGGCACTTTCTACCTCGGCCAGTTGATTGGAAATACCAGGTTTGACATCAGCACGAATGAAATCAGGGAGAAGAATAAGGTATTAACAGATTCCTTGAAATTGCAAAGAAAAGCGATGGAGCGAATGAGATTTGTTTCTGACTCTGCACTCAACATTCTGGGCCACATGCCCTATGAACAGATGAAATTAGACACCAGTGAATTTCGCAAAGTCCAGACAAACATTGAATCTGCCGGTGCAGCACTGTATCTGAATATCAATTATAAACCTTGAGAAAATTGTCAACACATCCATACACACAAGGCTACTTAGAAAGTCTAATCACCGGAAAAGTCGAAGAAAGCCAAACCCTTGAATTCAAAGCGAGTGGAGCCTTATCCACCAATGATGCTAGCAAAATAGAAATTTCGAAGGATATTTCAGCCTTTGCTAAAAACCGCTAAAGATCACTATCGACTGAAAACCTATCCGCATTTTATTGAGTTTTATTTGTCTGAAGAAATCCAAACCAAAGGCTTCATGACCGGGTTACTACCCAACATCATAAGCTTCCTAAATCATCAAGGAATTGAAAATCTTGCCGCAGTCGTCCACCGTAAAAATACCAAGGACCAAAACTATTGAACCGCACCGGATTCAAATTTCTGGAGACATTTGACTTCAGTCAGGACTTGTACCTGATCAAAACGCCGTCATCATTTACAACCAGGCATTAGTTTAAAATGCTTCTTTCAATCGCCAGGTCATTTCAAGGGCATCGATCCAACCGGCATTGGAAAACTGATCCAGCATAACGATCATCTTTTTAAAGTTCTGATCCTTATAAAGGATTTCTTTATGGTCGACAATGATGTACTCAGTCAGTTTCAAAACTTCTTTGAGTGTAGTACGGTCATAGGCAAAGCCATTTTTTGCGGCATACAACACCACCGAATTGGATAAATTCAGAATATGCTCCGTGTCATAATCAAC
>DATFQH010000242.1:0-10253 GCA_035264385.1 Pedobacter sp. | reverse complement strand
TTTTACGCTGGGCAAACAGGTGATTGAGACTGGAACCACTGTATTCCAGTTTATCCGGCAGATATTGTACGCTGAAGGACATATCTGTTTTCTTAACGGGCGCCCCGATAGTTGCGAACATTTCTGTAAGGTGCGGATAGGTCTGGTAGTTAAACACCATAAAACCGGTATCGATATAAACTGCTTTGCCTTCTTCATCAACCGTTACGGTGTTGGTATGTCCGCCGATATAATCCAGCGATTCAAAAATGGTTATGTTGTACTTATGTTGCAGCAAGTGACCGCAGCCCATCCCGGCAATACCCGTACCTATAATTGCGAGTTTTTGCATCAGTCGTTCTTTTTAAACAGGTAGTGACATACCATCCACTCATTTCCCTTATTATAACCAAAGAGTTCGGCACAGGCCATATAAAAGAGCCGCCAGTATACCCACCACTTTACAGCCTGTTCTTTTCCATAGGTCTGTTCAAACAAGGGCATGATCTTTTCTTTATGTGCGTCCATATTCTTTAGCCAGGCTTCTGATGTTTTGGAATAATGCGTACCATTAACCACCCAGTGCTGATCTACGGTAAGATCATCATTGAAATAGAACAACAAATGGTTCGAAGGCATGATACCACCGGTAAAAAAGTACCTGCTCATCCAGTCTGTTTCATCTTTAACTTCAAATTTGTATGACAGTGTGTGGTGGGTAAAAATGTGTACGAACAATTTTCCCCCCTCCTTCAGAAATGACGATACCTTTTCAAGCAACAATTTATAATTGCGCATGTGTTCGAACATCTCAACTGAAACCACTCTGTCGAATTGTTGTGCGATCTGAAAAGTGTTCATGTCTGCAGTAATCACTGTAAGATTGCTGATCTGTCTGTCTTTCGCGGTCTGATCTATATACGCTTTTTGCGTTTTGGAGTTTGACACCACCGTAAATCTGCTCGACGGAAATTTGGCTGACATATAAAGCGAAAGCGATCCCCAGCCACAACCCAGTTCAAGAACATCCTGACCCTCTTTTAAATCTGCACGGTTACAGGTGAGTTCAAGCATATCGGCCTCTGAAGTGTCGATATCTTTGACGCCTATATTCCAATACCCGCTGGAATATTTAAGGTGCCTGCCCAGGCAGTACCGGTAAAATTCAGTTGGCACTTCATAGTGCTGCTGGTTGGCATCGAAAGTATTGATGGCAATAGGCGAACCGCGAAGTTCATCGAGAAGAATGTTAAAAACCTGCTGATGTGTCTCGGCATCGCCAGTTATTTCATCGCTGAGCCGTTGTTTAAGTAATTTTCTGATGCCTTTTCTCAATAAGAAATCAGGCAGTTTGTTTTTTTCAATTAAGCTGTCGTACCACATTCAGTGTATTGGTTTCAGGATTAAAAACGTATGCTGTTAAATTCAAGTCAGGGCTATTTACCGCAAGAGCATACAACCTTTTAGAATAAACTATACGTTTTTTTGAACTGCTTAGATTGTGCAGGACGTGATCTTTTTGTTAAAACAACCTATTTTTTTTTGAACCAGGGGATCAATGCACTTGTAGTTTGCTGATAATGAATGTACTTATCGCCTTTTGACCTGATGGCTTGTTCTTCCGTAGCCGGAATGCCGGTAACATTTAAAATAAGATGGATGATGATGGCCGGGCTGATCACAGCAATCCAGCCCCAGGGAGCAGTTACAGCGAAAATAAAATAGGCCGTCCACATCAGGCACTGGAAAAAATAATTAGGATGCCTGGAATAGTTCCATAAGCCGGCATTACATACTTCTCCTTTATTTTCCGGTCTCTTTTTGAACTGGGCTAACTGGCGGTCTGCTATTGCCTCGCCGGCTACAGCCAAGATCCAAACGCCGATACCGGTATATTCCAGCCAGTGAATAACCGGTTTAGGATTAAGCGCAATCAAAAAAAAAGGTGCTGAAAGTATGACATTCGAAATGCCCTGAAACTGAAAAAACCAAAAGAATTTTTTGTCGGCTGCAGGCGCCCACTCTTTCCTGAGTTGCTTATATCTGCCTTCTTCCTCATCTATATGGCCAATTACCCGTTGCCATAGGTGCATACCGAGCCGGCTGCCAGCCAGGATCACCATCAGGCAGATCAGCAGGTTACGGCTCTCCAGCCCTTCTGCAAGGAAGAAAATAATAACCGCAATAACGGGAAAATTGAAGGCCCAGAATACGTCTACGATGCCGGCATTTGTAATCTTTTTGGCCCAGAGCCATACACCTGACATGATCAGACAGCATGAAAACAGACAGATCAGGATCAGTAAGAAGGGACTCATATCAATTCTTTTTGTTGATCAGTTCACTGACACCTTCGCCTGCTTTTAATTTAAACAATTGTATAAGCGTATATATGCAGGTTCCAATGCTTCCCAGGCAGAAAAGCAGCACGAGCCACAGTATTTTGACAGCAATGTTTCTTTCCTTATAAAGTACCCATAGATAAATCACAAAAAGATTGGCGTAAAAATCCCAGAGGGTTGCCCTCATCCAGGGAATACTGCCAAGAAAATCCCATTCTTTAAAAAGATTGCTTTCCAGACTGGTAACAATGACCTGATAAGAGATCCATACCAGGATCAGGGAAAAAACAATTTTCAGAACAACGATGATATTCATGGCCCTTAGGTTTTCCTGATTCTGATAATGCGCATCCAGTGCATCACTTTCATCAGGGGATAAGTCGGGTCAAACTCAAACCACTTTGAAGCAAAGTTAGGGCTATTGGGTTTCTTGTGGTGATTGTTCTGGAACAGTTCTCCCAGCATCAGGAAATCTAATGGAAGAGAATTCTTGCTGTGGTCGTCGTTGTCATGATTCGAATAGCCATACTTGTGACCGCACCAGTTTACAATGGCGCCATGCAGAGGCCCCATCAAAAAATGGACCGGCAACAACAGGTACATCCACCAGGCCGTAGCGAAAGTAACATAGAACCAAACATAAAAACTGATAAACATAAGCCTTGTGATCCAGGAGTCTCCTATCTTATCGATAATTGGCCAGGAAGGATATTTATCTCTGAATTGCTCTTCGGGTTCGTGATTATATTTTGAATAATTCAGATAAATATTTTTAGTCTGAATCATCATACCCCAGACATCCTTAACAAAATGAGGAGAATGTGGATCCTTTTCCGTGTCGCTGTAGGCATGATGCATCCGATGCAAAATGGCATAGGCACGCGGGTTTAAAAAAGATGAACCCTGTGACAGAAATGTAATGGCATAAAAGAATTTTTCCCAAAAAACATTCATCTTAAACATCTTGTGGGACGCATACCGATGAAGAAAGAAGGTCTGGGAAAAAAGAGACAGGAACCAGTGTAAAAGAAAAAAGGCTAAAATGATCATATATAGATAATAACGAATAAAGCTGTGCAATAGTTTTGTACCGGTGCGCCATTATTACAGACGCACACTGCTTTATCGGCCGAAATCGTCCTGAACCCTTACAATATCACTTTCATCTGAAGGATGCTCCGAATCAGTATGCTGCCAGATCTCAGAAACAATACCCCAGTCTTTTAAGCCGATCAGACGGTGTCTTTCACCTTGCTTCAACTTGATTGACTGACCTGGTGCAAGCTGCTGAAGTCCGCCTTCTTCGTCTGTATCGCTGGTTACAACACCTACAGTTCCGTCGACAACTCTCCAAATCTCAGCGCGTCTGTGGTGGTATTGCCAGGACAGGCGGGTCTCCGGGGCAACAATTAATATTTTTGGGCTAAGCTTACCTGAAATCCTGAGGTCTTCTACATTTAATCCTTCAAAATAAACATTGGCAAATTGCTGTGCCTGATCTTCATCAATAACAAAAAACCCACCCCATGGACGAGTTTCATCACGGTTTACTACATTAAATCCTTCGATTTTTAAACGTTGTGCTACGCCTTCGAATATTTCTTTTTTTTGATCCGACATTTTAGATTGGTGTTGTTTTAATCCCCAAACTTAGATAAAACTGCGAAGCATTTATTAATACAATTGAAAAAAAATGAAAAAAAATGAATAATTGCGTTAAGGAGCTATCTTTTTCATGCTTTATTCTTCCCTGGAAAAGTTATCAATCTCAAGCAGATCATCATTTAAAACTACAATCAGATCATAAAGCAGTGCTACATTCTTATCGTTTGAATGTACTTTTTCCTTTAACAAATCAGAATAATTCTCCAAAAACTCATCGTAGATTTCATCAGGAAGCTCAATTTCATTTAACTTCAGCTGGCAACTCGTATGATAAAGAAGCTGTGCTACAGAAAAGTATACGGCATTCAGATTATGGAGAACATCTTTATAACTCTTGCTTTCCCATTCTATAATATACGCGAAAAAGTTGTCGGATGCGAGCTGATTATATTCATCATTCTCCATTACTTCCATTTCATCCAGGTTATTAATCAGAAAATAGGTTTTGGAACAGTCAATAACCTTATCGATAGAATTGAGCAAAATCCGTACGACCGGATCATCGACAGCTTCCAGCAGTTCAAAATCATCAGAAGAAATGGAATCCGGCTGAACCAAACCTTTTAAGTCAGATAATTCATTTTCATAGGCGAGTATAAAACCGTTTTTACAGTATTCGGAGATAATGTGACTAAGCACATGAGGGACAAGGCCTTTTATTGCATCTTCTGCCATTACAGTTTTATAATCGAATGAAGTTAATTACATCACATGATATAACAAAATTTGCACCGTCAATTTAAACAAGAAAGCCCCGGTTTATAACCAGGGCTTCATCTGTAAGCAGAAGTATTTTATGATCTGTTTAGCTGTGCGTTGATGCGTTTTACAATATAATCAATATCAAACGGCTTGCTGATATAATCATTGGCACCGGCGTCGATGCTTTTTTGTTTGTTCTGATCGTTCGCCGACATTACAATGATCGGAATATGTTTGGTAAAAGGGTCTCCTTTCAGGTCCGTACAAATATCAGTGCCGTCTCCATCAGGGATCATAACATCCAGAATAAACAGGTCGGGAACTGAGTCTTTGAGTTTACTTTTTAGTTCAGCAAATGAAGATGACAACTGCAGCTCATAACCTTCATCTTTTAGTAAAACGCCAATTATATACCTTATATCTTCATCGTCTTCAAGTACATGTATTCTTTTTACCATAGTTGATTTGTTTTTACGTTGATTTTTCTATGATATAAGCAACAACTTTGCCACATCTGATGAAGCGGTATATAATTGTTACTTTATTTAGCTTTTATCCAAATAACCAGGTCATTCATTAGTACTCCCGACACATTGGAAGGAACATCATACTGCTTCAGATCTGTTTTCACCTTTTGTGCCATCATCAAATGGTTCATTTCAGGATACAATTTTAACGTCACATTTTTCTTTGTTGCCAGCGCAGTTTTCCAAATATTATAGTCTGTTGTAGTAACCTGAAAATCGTTGGCACCCTGTCCTATAAAAATTCGTTGTTTTAATAACTTTTTGGCCGTTGTGACCTGGTTATACAAGTTCAGGTCTATCCAGTAAGATGCCGGCAATCCAAAGAGTACCGAATCTGGCTTTAATGCTCCCAACTGAGTGATCCTGGACTTGTTGAGTTCCTTAATTGCACTGTCCAGCTTAGATTTAGTTGCTACCGTAGTATCCTTTTCAAGTGAAAACATAAATTTACTTTGATCTATGATTTGATCGGTAAGCTTCCTTGCTGGTGCCGCGAGTAAAATAATTCCATTGAGGTCAGGCGCCAGAACTGCTAACTTAGGGGCGAGCATCCCTCCCAAACTATGCCCGAGTAAATAAATTTGTTTCTTATTCGCGGCAGGAATGGTTCTCGCTAAGGCTATTGCCGCAATTGCATCATCCATTACCTCTTCCTTCACGGTAAACCTTCCTGTGAATTCCTGTCCATACAGCATGGTTCTTTTTACGTAGCGTATACTGCCAATGCCTTTGGATGCCAGACCGGCCGCAAGATCTTTAAATGGTTTGTTTGGCCCCTGTGTCTGATCCATATCCTGTGGACCTGATCCGTGCACCAATACAACCAGCGGATAATTGACTGCTTTTTTAGGGGCCGTTAGTATTCCTACCAAATTGTGTTTGCCTGTCTTTATATAAATCTCCTTTTCTCTGTATAAGGAAGTATCTGCGTAAGCAGGCGGGTTATAAGCGGCTGTTTTATTACCCGGCTGCAGGAAGAAGCCAATTATTTTTTCCTCTTTATCATAAGCCAATAAAAAATTCTGGGTGTCGTTGGTAAATTTACCTTCCACAGTAACAGCAAAATAATCTGCTTCTGCCTTACTGCTGTTTACCTGTATGCTTTCCAGCTTACCCAACTTCCCGTTCAATTTGTTCCATATTTGCTTAACATTTTCCTCGCTTACTTTCGTCTGAAAATCCGGGCCGAAAAAAGCATAGGCTTCAGTAAATTTCTCTTGGGCAAGCAGGTTAAAAAAATCTTCAGAACGGCCAATCATTTTCAACAGCCCCTGAGAAAAAGCCGAAGTAGTAAAAAAAAGCGCAAGAATTATTAAAATGGTTCTCTTCATAAATCAAAGTTAGTCTTTATTTGTAAAAGTGACCACAACGGGAAGATGGTCAGAATCATGAATATCATTCAGTATTTTGTGAGACGTTACCTTTAAACCACTCCCCTTTTTTAGGAACACAAAATCAATCTCATTCTTAGGATCACGGTCCGGACTTGTAGGCTGGCACTTGTTTTCGCAACTTCTGGAAAAGTACTGTTCCAGAATTCGCATTGCAGGGTTAACCGGGGTCAGATTAAAATCTCCGGCAAGGATCACGGAATTTTTCCTTGCTCCAAGAATTTTATTGATTTCGGCTACCTGAAGCACCCTGTGTTCATCCTTCAGATCCAGATGGGTACATGCGAAGTCAAGTTTGCTTCCATTGGCCAGGGTTATATTTACTATTGCCAAAGAACGCCGTTCGGCTTTTAAACCCTCCTTAAAGGGCAATGGGAAGCGTTCAGTTGCATTGATCCTTAACCGGGACAAGATCGCAATACCATATTCCCCACCTTCAAAATCTATTCCCTTTGAAAAAAACGCCTGCATGCCGGTCAGCTCTGCAAGTTTCTTCACCTCATCAATATTTCCGCTCCTAATTGTCCGTACATCAAGTTCCTGCAAAGCTACAAGATCTGGTTTCTCACTACTGATCACGCTGGCAATAGCCTCCAGATCAATTACCCCTTCCTTTCCCGGAGGATTACCATGATGAATATTATAGGTCATTACCTTTAGGTCAGCCTGTTGTGCAGCGGCACTGATAAAAATCATGCATAGTGCCGGCAACATCATAATTTTCAAGAGAAATTTTATATGTGTTTTCATGGCCGCAGGTTATTTAAATATTTCAAAACTATATTGGGCATTACTCCAGAATTCATCGAGCGCAATGATACGCGGTTTAAAGAAAGAAATCAGGGCAGGCCATTCTTCCTGCCTAAATATACTTACACCCGGCAATGTAACAGATATTCTGCTGATTATTTTACCATTTTCGTCGACGGTATGCAGCTCCCATTGCCATTCTTCATCAAGCGTATCTTTGAGGATGTTTCTGAATTCTTTAAACTGCTCAAACATGAGTTCCTGAATCGACTTGTCAGGGTGAGACATTTCTATCGCGATAAAAGCAGACTTGTTGTCTGCGTGCATTTTAAAAAATAAATTTTTAATGCCGGTTTTGTAGTTGATCCAGTTGATCCTAAGACCGTCTGCTGAATGCTGTGGAGCTATATATTGTCCAAATGTTGTCCAGAATGCCTGTCTAAGCTTTGAAGCCTGATCTTTAGAATACAAATTACCTGTCTTAGCTGATGATTAACTAAACAAATATAATAATTCTTCTATAGTTTGATATCAGGCTCAAGACGGAAGCTATGTTTCATAGCTGGAATTGTCAGAGCCGTTCAGCAGCTGTAAAAAAGCAGGTGTATTACACACCTGCTTTTTTGATTACTTCTAAAGTTTTCTTTAAACCCGTTTCAGCTACTTTCTGCAGATCTTCTTTCCAGTATCCAGGATTATAAAGTTCGAGGCTGATGCAGCCTTTAAATCCTGTGTTCTTTAGATCCTTAAGAATCTGCGGTAGCGGCAGAATACCATCACCAGGATAGACGCGGTGTTCATCGCCCAATTCCGGGATGGAAGAAGGAGAAGCAGGAGCGTCAGAAAACTGAAATATGGCAATGGAGCTTCCATTGATCATTTTTAAACTTTCAAATCCGCCTTCTGAAATGTACATATGATAGGTATCGGGTATAATCATTGCCTTCGGGTGATTTGCATCCATAGCAATGCCCATTGCCTGCCCCATTGTTTTTACAGGCTGATATTTGACAAATACCAGGGCAGGCTGTATATTATATTCCTTTAGTCCGATTTCAATGATATCTCTGTAACGACTGGCAACCCATTTCTGATTGTAGTTATCTCCTGCTGTGTTCGGAATGGTTTGTATGTGCTGTGCTCCAATTTCCGATGCCATGCGCATCCTGTTGCGTGTATCTTTCAGCGACTGATCGAATAGTTCACGCGTTGGCGGCAACGCATTCCAAAGACCAATAACACTGGGAACAAACAGACCAAGATCCTTTATTTCCTTGCCAAGATCTTTCAAATTGCCCCCCTTCGCTTCGAACTCTTCTAACTCACCGTCCCAAGGTTCGATAGCATCATATCCTGCTTTTGCAGCAATTTTTACTTTATCTTTTAACGAAGCAGGTCTGATGGTAGCGGTATCCAGACATATTGGCCATGGACTGACCCCTTTTTGATAACGTTTATCTTTCTTTTCTGCCGTTGCGTGGGTTGTTGCTAATGCAAGTGTGGATGTTCCTGATACTAACGCTGCAGCAGCGCCAAGATTAATAAAATTTCTGCGGTTCATGGTTTCAAATTTGGTTTGTTGATCTAATATACAATTAAAATCTGCTTACTTTGAAATCGATTGCCTAGTTTATGGGCTAAATATCTTCATGTAATGCGAACGTAACAGGAATATTATAACTAATTCATCCTATATTTATTAATCATTATACAAATGCTCTAAATACGCGCAGGATGAATCGTTCCGAACAGTTGGATTTACTTTTAATTAAACTCGAAAATCTTCAGCTCAGGCATCAAAGTTTCGATGCTGAGATCAAGTCGCTAAAACAAGAGATCAGATTTCTTCAAGATCCTTCGTCTGCTCCGGTTTCATCGACTCCTCAAATTGAGTTCCGTCCAAAAAACACTCCTCCAGTCATTGCAAACAGAAATGTAGCTATGGTAACTGCAGAACCCCGGCCGGCCGGTAGTACCAGAGAACAGGTTCCCCAGCCTAATTTTACGGATAGATTCCGCCGGGAAAATATTGGTAAATCTGATTTTGAGAAATTTATCGGGGAAAATCTGATCAGTAAGATCGGCATCCTGATCTTAATTCTGGGTGTGGGCATCGGCGCAAAATATGCGATAGATCATGATATGGTTAGCCCGCTTACACGTATTGTTCTCGGTTATCTGGTTGGCATTGGTCTGATGGTCTTTGCCATTAAACTCAAGGCCAAATATGAAAACTTCTCTGCAGTTCTCGTAAGTGGAGCAATTGCGATTATGTATTTTATTACTTATGCGGCGCATGACCTTTACGCACTTATTCCGCAGGCCGTTGCATTTGCATTTATGGTATTATTCACAGCCTTTTCTGTTGTTGCCGCAACACAGTACAACAAACAGGTCATTGCACATATCGGTCTTGTTGGTGCTTACGCGGTGCCTTTTCTACTCAGTGATGGCTCTGGAAAAGTTGTTGTATTATTTACTTACATGACTATTATCAATATCGGCATCCTTATACTCAGTTTTAAAAAACATTGGAAACCATTATTCTATGTTTCGTTTGGGTTATCATGGGTGATTTTTCTGGCATGGCGCCTTGATCTGGGCAGCTCGACCACGCATTATACCATTTCACTGGTATTTTCTTTTCTCTTCTTTGCCACTTTCTACATCACCAACCTAGCCTACAAGATCAAAAGAAATGAAATTTTTGCTTTTAGCGATGTCATTATCATACTCCTGAATTCATATATCTATTACGGCATTGGATTTTTCATTCTGTCCAGCCACGGCACTGGCTCACAATTACTGGGCCTTTTTACGCTTGGCAATGCTGTAATTCATTTTGCTGTAGGTGCGATGATCTTTAAGCGCAAACTTGCAGATAAAAAATTATTCTA
>DATFQH010000241.1:0-12910 GCA_035264385.1 Pedobacter sp. | reverse complement strand
ATTTACGGCCTATCAGCGCAATCGGAAATTTACCAGCAGCCATGGCATCCGCTTTTAGACTAGAACCCCATTCAGTGGTCACGACCATAATTAAAGGGTGGTCTGTCATGTCTGCTTTTTTCTCTGCACCGACAGTCTGGTCAATTAAGATAATTTTGAAGTCCATGGAGTCCTTAGCGGCAATTTCGTAAGTATGCGCAGGCAAGTATTTGATCTTAAAAAGTACAGGTTTTTGTGCTTTGGCTATTGCAGACACCAAGACAAGAACAATGAGCAGGCTAGTTTTAGGCATAAGAGTCAATAATTTGTTTTCCTAATATGCTATAATAATCTCACATTCAACAATTCTGACCGGATTTACCTTTAAACTTATTGTCTTGTCCTGCTATAGCTTGTCATTGAAGCAAAGCAAGAATGAAAGCAAAAGCAGGACAAGACACAGCAAGATTACATGTGATTTAAAATTATGGGCTCATACTCATATTGATTACAAAAGCTAGTGGGATAAATTTAGCTCGTCTAGGCTTTAAAACTGAGACAAGCTTAAAAATTATTATAGCAAAACCAAATATTTGTATCTTCATTCAGATATGAGTATCAAGTTTCAGATTAATGATCCGTCCCTAGAATCTCAATGGAGATCTTTAGTTCTCTTCGGAAAAAACTCAGCTACTTATAAATTTGCATTTGCTAAGTCCTTAATAGATTTAATTCATCAAGAGACTACTGTCATTAGTTTGGCAGATTTAGCCATCCCCTTTTCTCATCATATTGTTGAACACCTTCAAGCCAATGATAAGCAGGGAAATTCTCAGAACAGTAAATTTTTAAATACATGCAGGGCGTACATCAAAAGTGAAATCGGAAAAGAGCAACTATATCGTAACACCGAGAAGTTTGGTTTCGTAAATGTGATTGATGCCTTCCAAAATGTAAACGGTGGTAGTATACCTGAACAATTCTACCAGAAGAATTTCATTGCAGGAAAAAAAGAGATTGTTATAACGGACAACTTATTGAAGCTTAAAAATGCATTTCAGTTTAGGAATTTTGATCAGGAAGTTGAGGCCAGATGGAAACTTGTGGAAACTGCATGGAACTTAAATATTAGTCCCAATCTGCTTGAAGTCAAGTATGATGATCTAGGCTCTCTGTTTTTTATAGAAAATAGTTTTATGAGAAGAGTGAATATAACGTCTGTTCGCGACTCGCTTAACGGATATCAAAAGGGCAAGTGTTTCTATTCATATCAGGATATCTCAATAGTCCGTAATGATCAGAATAATATGTGTGCAGTTGATCATTTTTTGCCTCATGTTGGAAAGCAGGCACATCACAACGAGGGAGCAAATATCAATGGAGTTTGGAATCTAGTTCTTGCCGATAGTTCCGTTAACATTAATAAAAATGCCAGAGTGCCGGAGATACGTTTCCTAGAACGCCTATTAAATAGAAATGAGTTTTATATTGAAAGTAAACACCCTTTGGCAGAAACAATTATTAATCAGACAGGCAGGACAAAAGAAGACAGGATTGCATTCCTGGAAAAACAATATAAATTAGCACTGGAAAGGTCTATATATACCTGGAAACCAAATATTGAATTAATAGGAACTTTTTAAGATGAATGATTTTTCAGCAGTCCCCGACGATAAAATTCTTTACAAAGACGTTTACTTCTTTATCATTGAAGATGCATTTCCTGTCTCTCCCGGCCACCTTTTGATTATCTCAAATGAGCTTAGGCAAGATTATTTTGATCTTCTGGACAATGAGAAATCACATCTTCCAATTGCCATTGAAGCAGCAAGGAATCTTATTCTTCACAGATTTCAGCCAGATGGTTTTAATATTGGAATGAACTGCGGCGAAGCCGCTGGGCAGACAGTATTTCATTTCCATTGTCATGTAATTCCAAGATACATTGGAGATATGGACAATCCCAGAGGTGGTGTAAGGCATTGTGTGGACGGCCGGGGAGATTATAAAAACAGTTACTTTTCTACACACATATAAGCATTACGTAACGCTGAAAAATATATCATAAATAACCTAATTTTAAATTGATATTAAAACACTCAATTACGAAAACCAAAAGGTGTTTTATGGTGTCTTAGCTATCAAAAACTCCTCTACATCCTTAGGTTTTTGTAAATTATTAGTCAAAAAATGACGAACATGGTCAGCGATGGCTTTGGCTAACAATGGTGGCACCGCATTGCCGATCTGATTATATTGTGAAAGGTGGTCCTGATCCTCCTTTCCTAGACGTTTTAACAACTTACTTGAAATCATTGTTCTTTGTCCCTCAAAAATATAATGATCAGGAAATGATTGTATTCTTGCAGCCTCTCTTGAAGTAATGTTTCTTGGAATTGTAGGGTGAATAAAATTTGAATAGAACGAGGCTGGGATAGTATGTGATATATGCTCCGCTTTTAAATGTCTATAATTGGATTGATATTTAACTTGCGAAACCAAACCATTTCCGTTTCGCTTTCTTACCTTTAGATCTTCAGATAAATCATCTATGTTCATACCAGACTGAATACTCTGAAATCTATGCACAAGTCTCTTAGTGTGCTTCATCGCCTCATGATTATAGACATGACAACAATCTTGTCTGGCCCATTTCTGATAGTCATTATTTGCAGGTAAAGTATATTTCGCAACCGCTATTCCCTGTCCAGCCTTGATTTCAGGTAGATCAGTAATTGCCTCGCCAACTGTTATTGCATTGGGAAGGGTTTGGTCATCTTTGGCATTTCCTGGTATTTTATGTGTGATTTGTGGGGCACCAATGACTCTATTTAATAAATTACCGACTATAAATACTCTATTTCGAAGTTGAGGAACCCCGAAGTTGGCTGCATTTAAGTTCCACAGCTCAACATGATAACCCTTTTCAGCAAAAGCATTTTTAATTATGTCAACCACTTTCTCTCCATTTGAATTTTTTCTATGTAAAATGCCAGTAACATTTTCCATCACAAAAACCTTAGGCCGAAAAATGTCAACCCATTGAACAAAATGCAGGAATAAAGAATTCCTTGGGTCTTTCGAGTCTTTGCTAGGTCCAGCTATACTAAAGCCTTGACATGGTGGACCACCTATGATTACATCAGGTTTGCTAGCGACTAATTTTAAAATCTCCTTTTCCTCAATAAACTTCGTAATATCTGCGTGTAATATCTGGTGTTCATTGTTTTTCCTTAACGTATCGGTAGCCCACAAATCCTTCTCGATAGAAAGAATAGGAGTAAACCCCCCCTCCTGAAAGCCAAGGCCAAAACCACCCGCTCCAGCAAATAAATCCACAAAACTCAAATTCATCCTTAAAAAATTGATTCCGCGAAACTACTAAAGTATCGATATATCTTTGCATATTTTTTTATGTCATCGATCGGAATACATGATTGGGCTAAATTACTTTCAGGTTGTACTATTTCATTAACTGGATCATAATCTGCATGAAGGTGATAATCCAAGTATTTTATTTCCTTATAGGTTAAATTTGGTATATCAATGCTAAAAGCAATCTCGTCGCGTCTTATAAACGACAAAGAATTGAAATTCGCTTTTTGCAGAAGGTCAGATTCACTACGTTTTATTAAAAGTCCACCCATAGTAAGCATTTGTGCCCCATCTTTGTAAAGAAAATTGAATAACGGAAAGAAATCGATAATATCATCCTCTAGTACATCTATATTTCTTAATGTTAACTGTTCCTTTATCTCATCAATCAAAATTTTGTAATATAATTTTGGTAAGTTCTTATGAGTAAGCTCAGTATGTGTTATTCCCACTGGAAGTTTTGCTCTTCCAATTCTCTTTTCTAGCTCATGAAGTCGAAAACTGGAGGTTTTTTCAACATCAACGCCACCGTTCTCTGCGATGACAGCAGCATCAGCTTGCGCATTGCAAGTCAATATAAATAAACTTCCACTTGTAGCTTTTGATATAAACGTATTTACGTCCGTTAGCATTGGAGATATTAATCTATCATCGTAATCGAGCCATAAGATAGACCTTCCTTCCCAATTCAAACTAGGAAGCACATCCTCGGATGCTCCATATTCCATTTGTATACAAGAATATGGCCTGTTAAAATCAAATCTACCACTGTTAGCATCATCTTTTTCAATACTTGTCATCTTCTCTATTCCAAGCATCTTGTGAATAAGTGAGAAATCACTAAAATATGTTGAACCTAACCCTATGTAATTATAGTTTTCTATCGTATCGAAAACCGATAGCTTCCTCATAGCTTCGCATAACATTTTTCGTTCTGCGCTTTTTGCACTACGCAGAGAATAATTAATAAGTTCGTAGCTACCTGGCATTACTCAACCTCCATTGATAGATAATAATCAAATGTAGCTTCACCCACTTCTTTTAATGTGTTAACGCCCAGAGATTTCCTAACTTTTTCAACTTGCTCTTTTGGGCGATAGTAAACAATCTTATTCTCACTTTTTTCCTGCTTTTTTGTGGAAGGAAAAATAGGAAAAATAAAAATTTCTGTATTGTTAACAACTCTTTGAACTTCAGCTAGTGGTACCGGCTTAGAAGATTCAACTATGTTATTTAGTTTCCTTTCCTCTAAAGGATTATCATTCTCGTTCTCCTCCTTCAACTTATTTAACAGAGAAATAACAGGCCTCATCATCTGAATCATTTGATGTTTAACACTTCTATAACTAGGAGAATCTAAATCCATCCCGTTTTTTGCAGTGTTCCAAGGCAAAAGGCTAGGATTTTGTGAATCAAAAAATACATATCCTCTAAATCTTCTATACTGACCATGATATTTTGCAACACCATCAGCATTTCTACCACCTGTCCATCCAGTTATTTCTGTCTGTTCAGGCCCTAAAACCAGTCTATCGTTACAAAAGATATACCAACCACCATCCTCTAAAATTGGTTCAGAAATACCTGCATAGATTCGTACATCCATTCCTCCTGTGTATTGTTTGTACCAAGCGGCTGAGCGGATTTCTTCAGTATTTATAAGATTTAAATGCCTTGCTTTTAATTTTGTTCCATTTATACGAATTGTTAAACCGTGGTCAATATTATACAGGTTTTCCAATTCTATTTCAGATATTAGACGTTTTATAAAGTTATCAGTAGCAAACTGTTCTCTTACGTCCTGATGCAAATTTGTCACACTTATAGATGTTCCCCGAGCCTTTTCAGGTATTTCTGGCAAATCTTCTGAATGTTTACTAAATGAAAAATTCCAGTTAGATAGATTTTCAGAATGTTGCCCGGCCCATTGGGGTACATTGACTTCCATTAAAAACTGCGAATTAACTTCTACAGAACTAACTTTGAAGTCATTTCCCAACTTGAAGAGGGCCCTTTTCATACCTATTCCAAATTGTCCTATAGATCCATGAGTAGGTGGAGCGTCTTCAGGCCTACCAAATCTGAATGCATATTCCCTAGCGGTCTCGACACTAAAACCGCCACAATTATCTACAATTGAAAAATGTTCAGGAGTTGCTTCAATGTTTATTTCTAACCCAGCATATTTTTTATCAGTTCGAAGCTTTCGTGCTCCATCAACAGAATTATCAACCAAATCGCCAATTGCGTCTCTAAGCGTAAGATCCCTTATTAACATTGTAATAAAGAAGTTTTTGGTTGGAGAGGCTTTAATAATGTTCTTGTCTTGTGACATTGAATAATGTTAAAATGTTAATTGTAAGTTCGTACCAATGTAAATATTTATTATTAAAACGTTTAAAATTCTCGATGATTTAAAAAAATAAACATACACTAAAACAGATTAAAATAAAATATAGATGATCAGAACATACACTCATCTGCCATCTCAAATAAAATTATCATACATTTCCTAATACATCCCAAAAAACTATTTAGTCATATCAAATTTTAATATTTAGATAAAAATAACAACTTTTCAGAAGAAATCCTATCGTTAATTATTAGAATTTATGAATAAAAGTCAGTATTTTAGTTAAGAATTAACTCTACTCTCAATTTCTATGACAGACTTTTTAACAGGTTTAAGATACACGATCAATTGCTTCACATGATAAAAGAAGCAGAATACCAGCTCATATTCATATCTCCTTACATAAAGCTCCATGATTCGTACAAAGAGGCACTAAAGTCAAAAATTGACATGGATGATCTGGAAATTATTATAATTTTTGGTAAAAATGAAGAGCAGAAATCAAAAAGTTTGTCAACAGAAGATTTTGGATTTTTTAAGCAATTTAAGAACATCACGATCAAGTATCGTGAGCGACTACATGCAAAGATTTATGCCATGATGATTACTCACTTGTCACTTCCATGAATCTTCACTCCTATTCTGCCAGTCATAATATAGAAGCAGGCATTCTGTGCAAATTCAGCCTGATGAAAGATATTGTTGGGATAGGAGGAATTTTCACAGGTCTGAGTTCTGGAACGTTAGATTCACAAATTTACGAATTCAGCTTCGATATTATAGATAAATACAGCAAGACAGTATTTCAAAAGAAACCTAAATATGAGGGAGGCTTTTTTAATAGAAAATATTGCGGTTTTGATATTGTGGTTAACTGCAATGATGATTATGTAGTAATTACTAATTCTAAGGGTTATTGCATAAGAACGGGAGTGCCAATTCCTTTCAATGCTATACGCCCTTACTGTGATGAAGCTTACAAGAGTTGGGCTAATTATAGTAATTCGGATTACAAAGAAAAATATTGCCATTTTTCAGGTGAATCCTCAAATGGAGCAACAAGTCTGAACAAGCCCATTTTAAAGAAAAACTGGGCTGCTTCACAGGGACGAAAAACATCATAATTTTACAATCTATAAAAACAATCAATCATGATAAAAAGAAACATAGACCTCTTTATAATCAATACTTCTGCTGTTTTGGTAGGTATTTTATTTTACTACTTAATTGATAAAAAAATTGAACTTTCAATAGCCATAATTGCTGGAGGACTTTCTCTTGCATTTGGTTTGAGACAATATAAAATCGAGAACGACAAAATATTTAAGGAGTTGTTTACGATGTTTAACGAAAAATACGATAAGAAGTTTAATGACACATTGAACAAAATTGATATTGAGTTTAAAAGTAAGGGTAAATATGATTTAAGTATTGAAGAGAAAAAGCTAGTGATAGACTATTTTAACCTTTGTGCGGAAGAATATCTATGGTATACCAAAGAGAGGATAGATGAAGAAGTATGGAATGCATGGGAAATAGGGATAAAGTACTTCATTAATTTAGAGCCTATTCGAAAAGTTGCTAAATCAGAGCGAGAAGTAAAAGAATCATATTACGGCTTATTTGAAAAACTGGATATCAATTTTTTAGACGAAAAATGATTCTTTTAAGTATCATGAATGGATTGGACTACCAAAATCTAAAAATGATAACTACATCGAAATCAATTCATGTTAACCGTAAACTTGCATTTCGGAAAATTACTACACCCTTTAAACCTTCCAAAATTACCATCGCGGACGATCAGACTTCCTTTACAATGAGGGCAAACATCTTGACTAATTAGATTCCGACGTTCATTTATCCGCTGCTTAATAGACTTAATATGTGCCTTCCTATTAAACCTGTGGCTAATGTTAGCTGAACATAACGTTTCAAAAATTATCATCTTTGATGCAAGCGAAAGCGTAATGTCAGAATAGTCTCTAACTGTTTGTAACAATTCACTTGAATAGATGACTTCTGAAGTTGTCTTTACTTTTAAAGTTGAACTACTAGAAAAAACAACAATGGGGATAATGGTAACTCTGGGAAAACGACTAAGTGCTTGCCTCAAGGCCATAATATGACCCCGGTTTTGGCGGATGGGATTATAAATATACTCCTTTCGTTTATAAATTACTTGCGTCCAATATTCCGAATTTTCAAAACCGAAAATCCAGCCTTTCAAATTCTTAGTTTCAATAACGAACAATCCATAGTCTGAAACAATTAAATGATCGATCTGTGAAGTTCTATCTCCATTTTCTAAAACCAAATTATTTATCACTTTGTACCTGGGCTTTGGCAAATTGCTCAATCTAACAGCTATGGCCGTTTCTCCTATTAGGCCCTTGATTCGTGACCGATACAATTTATAGATTACAATCAAAATTCCGAGAAGAATAAAAATCCAAATGTTGGTCTTATTTTTTAGGGATGATAAGGTCAAACCATCAAAACCAATCAAATCCAAGAATAGATTTCTTAAGAGCGTCTTCATGTATATTTACCTGTTTCATTCAAATTTTGATATAATAATTAATACCAACAACTTTTTGGAATAAAATTTTATCGTTCACTTTCATATTTTGTGAGTAATGCCCTCTCCCATCCTTATCCCTCCTCTTATACTGCTCTCGCTCATCCCTCGCTCTTCCCTCGCATTGCTCCCGTATCAACAAGGTATCACGAACGTATCACCAAGGGTACACCGACGGTACACGGAGGTTCTAACCCGACCATGATCCTTCTTTAATACGACCTTGAACCAACATTAATACACGTTATGATCAAGCCAGCCCCTGGCGATGAACAAAATCTCAATCCGACCAGTATAAAAACAGTATTCAACCGGGTGTCAAATTAAACAGGGGTAAAATTTTTTATCTAAATGTTCAGGTGTTTACATCAAATAGGAATACATTAGCATTCAACTAACTTTTTTAACATCAAAAAACTCTCGTATGAATCATCCCCAATACAGAGATCAGGATCCGATAGGCAATCTTTTGCTGTATTTAAATACCAGGATGCAACTATCCCCGGCTTTTAATCCGGCCATTCGGCCTATGCTGATCGACCAGACTTTAATACAAAAATTGCAGGTGGCCCGACCCGCTGAGGTGCTCAGTACGGCCTACTGGCTCGACACTGCTTACGCCTGTTCGTACAAAATGTTACCCGATAAGGATGGTATTCCGGTCAAAAAGATCTCGGAAATATTTCCGCCAAAAAGCGTTCTGCTCGATGCCGACGGCTTTTTCAACAACATACCCGGCACTGATTTTATTGAAATCGTGAAAGATTCGACTATCGTGCCATTCAGCCGGGATAGTTTTGCTACACTTAAGCTCGAAGCTCCTGAGGCTCATGAACTTGCCAATTGCATAATGGCCGAATTGCAGAAGCAAAGCAAAACCCATATTGCCTTGCTCGGGCTCAAAGGTGATCAGCGCTACCATGAACTGATCCACATTTACGGCATCAAGATTTTGCAATGTTTTTCTCAAAAAAGCCTGGCTTCTTATTTAAATTATTCTCCGGAACATTTAAACCGGCTCATCTCTGGTGATCACGGGACAGGTTGAGGCATAACCGGGTTAAAAAGTATTAACATTTATCAATTTTTTGTTAAATACTTGTTTTGTAATTTTGGGTTAATCAATCAATCTTAACACTTAATTATATTGCAAATGAGCAGGCTAATTATTTATACCGGGGATGTGCAGGAACTGACAGGCCTTGGTATTACTGCTGCAAAATCCAGGTTGTCGGTATGCAGGAAACATTATGGCATTCCCAGCAGAGGACCGGTTACTATCGCTGAATTCTGCGAATTGAACCGCCTTGACCTTACGCTGGTTTTAAACCAGATTAACCACCGTGGTAAAAAAAGGGTCTAATTTGAGGGTACAAACAGGTGCGGGCTGGTACGCTTTGGTACAGGTTCGCACTGTTTGGTTCTAACTGTTAGTTAATTTAATTTTTCGTTTCTAGTTTTGATTTACCATTTGGTGCGAAGGTCTTGCTGGTCTTAGGACATGCCGGGGCTGCAGCGGGCAGGTGGTATAATTAACTGATGTTTTATTCCTTAAAAAATTAAGATTATGGGAAGAGCAATTTGGGGGACTTCTGGCGGATTCCAGGGTAAAAACGGCGCCAATATTGGCCGCTGGGTTGGGGGTCAGAATGTTGTAGGGCCTTTACCCCACCCTTCTTTAAAGCCGGCTTCGGTGCCGCAGCTAAATCAGCGGGCCAAGTTTGGTTTGATGGTTACTTTTTTGAGCTGGATCAGTCCGATTCTGAGGATTGGTTTCCAGAATGACCACAAGGAGAAGCAAAATGCTTTTAATGCGGCTTTTATGTACAATTTCCGCAATGGGATTACGGGTACTTCGGCTGCTACCTACACCATCGATTATCCTAACCTGATGTTTAGCAAGGGGAGGCTGAGCAAAGCGGATAGCCTGGTGATGGCTACTACGGTGGATGCGCAGCTGGATTTTAGCTGGGGTGCTTATGTGCAGAAGGATTTTGGCGCGCCTACGGATGAGGTCATTTTTGTGGTTTACAATCCGACTAAGGGGGATTTTGTGACGAGTGTGGGTGTGGTGATGCGGAGTGCGCTGAGCTTTGATATGGCGCTGCCGGCTGGTTTTTCGGGCGATACGGTGTATGTGTACATGAGTTTGGTGTCGGCTAGTGGCAGAATGGTGAGCGACAGCGTTTACGTTGGTGCTCCTGTGGTGCAGTAAGGTTGTTTTGGCTGTTGTAAAAATGGTGATCTCTTCGAAGACTGCATCTGTTGAAGCTACGCAACAACAGCGCTATGTCTTCTCTGAGACACCATTTTTCAAAGCGCAAAACCGGTTACTTGTTTGCGCCACAGGATAACCAATATGAAACGCTGGCTTGGGGGAAAGGGAAATTAAGGGGATTGGGGGATTTGGAGGGTTACTTGATTGGGTTGTAGTGGTAGCTAACAGGGAGCGCTGTATGGGGGGAAAGGGACCGGAAGACTGGGGGATTGAAGGGTTACTTGCTTGGATTGCAGTGGTATGTAACAGGGCGTGCTGTCTGGGGGGAAAGGGAAAGGAAGATTGGGGATTGGAGTGTTACTTTATTGCATTGGAGTGGTAGCTAACAAGGCGCACTGTGTGGGTGGAAAGGGAAATTGAGGGGGTATTTGTTTAATGTTTTTTAATAAAGATTAAATTTTAAGGCAATGGGAATTTTAAGAAATGGAATTTTGGGTGGTTTTGAGAAGCGCACCGGGGCTGTGGTGGGTCGGGTTTACAAGGGTAAAAATGTGGTGTCGGCGCAGCCGCATCAGATGATTCAGGCTTTAACCGAGATGCAGAGGAAGCAAAGGCTTAGTTTTACGTTGGTGAGCCAGTTTTTGGCGACTTTTATCAGTTTGATCAGGATTGGGTTTGGGAATGACCGGAAGTTTTTCCCTATGAATTTGGCGATGAGGTATAATTTTAAGCGGATTGTGGCTGGTGTGTATCCGGATTATGAGATCAGGTATGAGGAGGTACTGTTTAGCAGGGGTTCGCTTTGCGGGCCGGATAGTCCGTTGGTGGTGGTTGAGGGGAATGGTTTGAGGTTTAGCTGGGTTTGCCTGGCGCAGAATAGCCTGAATAGGTTTAATGATCGGGCTTGTTTTCTGGCTTATAGTCCTGCACAGAAGTGTTCGGCGACTGCGGCTTATGCGGCGGGCAGGATCGATCTGGGTTATCATTTGGTTTTGCCTTCGGCTTTTGCGGGTGATCTGCTGCATTGTTATATGTCTTTTGTATCGGAGAAGGGCAAGATGGTGAGTGATAGTGTTTATTTGGGTACTGTTCAATTTTAGAAATTATGGGGAAAGCAAACTGGGGGCCTTTTGGTCCTGTTAGGGGTAAGGTTGGCAATTTGATATATTATTATGTGAATGGCAGGCAGCGGGTGCGTACGAAGGGTAAGGTTACCGCGCCGCCTTCGCCTAATCAGCTGAAGGCGCGTATGGGAATGAGGGTGATGGCTGGTTTTTTGAAGCTGATGGCGGAGTTTTTGAATATTGGCTTTAGGGTGAAGCCGGGGGTTAATCAGTCGCCGTTCAATTTGGCGACTTCGTATAACCTGGTTCATGCTTTGACGGGCGTTTATCCTGATATCTCCATCGATTTTAGTAAGGTGATGCTGAGTATGGGTAAGCTGGAGGGGGCTGCTGGTCTTTCGGTTGTTTTGGGGGATGCGGGTTTGGTGTTTTCCTGGGATGGGTCTGTTCCGCAGTTCTACCCTTCTCCTACTGATCAGACTTTGGCTCTGGCTTATTTTCCGGAGCAAAACCGCGCGGTTTATGGGTTGTATGGTGCTTGCAGGTTGGATGGTTCTGTACTGCTGCCGATTCCGGAGGATTTGATTGGGGATCGTATGGAGGTGTATTTTGCTATGGTTTCGACGGATAGGGAGCGGGTTTCGGATAGTGTGTATTTGGGGAGGGTGAATTAGGGGTGATTACGGTATACCTCCGGCAAGGATTTACCGGATCTATCTAAGTTCTGGTCGGCCGATGAACCTGCAATCCGGACTATTCCTGATCAACAGATTTATGCCATTAATGACAACACACTGTACGCACACGATCTGGTGTAGTCACGGGAAATTACGATTCTCTCGTTAGATTGTGACGACCTTGCCATGCATTTGGATTATAGAAAAACGAGGGGATAGTGAGAATAAAGGAAGATTATTTGTAAAGTTATCCTAAAGCCTTTATTTTAATTAATAGCCGGGAGTGATTTAAGAATAAATCCTATACCCACAATGCCACACATTACAACGCTTCCCCATAACCCAATATAGGTGGAGAGCTCCGGCCCTTCCCAATTTGTAGCTTCTGATGATGGTCTTTCATTTTTGACATCCCGGAATATAAGATATGCCACTACTAAAAATAGCATTCCTCCGAAAAATAGCTTAAAATCCATAATGTCCATACTTGATCATCAATAAATATGCTTATAAATTCTTGTACGTCCTATTACTAACCTACAATTAGAGGAAGGGAACATGCGATAAAATTATTAAAAAACGACCGTTTTTTGATATTGAATGGCCATCGATAACAAAACAATTAAGTCCAACTAAATCTCTTTAGGACCAAATAGATTAATG
>DATFQH010000240.1:0-4799 GCA_035264385.1 Pedobacter sp. | reverse complement strand
AATTGTTAAACTTCAAATAGAAATTAAACAGATTGACTTTCTTCTTCGAGTAATTGATTCTGATACATTTCAGCATAAGTTCCCGACATGTTAAGTAACTCATTGTGAGTTCCTTGCTCAATTATTTGACCTTCGTCAAGTACAAGGATCTTGTCGGCATTTTTAATGGTTGATATCCTATGGGCAATTAGAATGCTGGTTTTTCCGTTCATCAGACGGCCCAGATTGTTCAGTATTTCTTCTTCTGTTCGTGTATCTACAGCAGATAGGCAGTCATCGAAAATAAGGACTTTAGGTGCTTTAATAAGCGCCCGGGCTATAGAAACCCTTTGTTTCTGACCGCCTGAAAGTGTTATACCACGTTCACCCAGCATGGTTTCAAATTTAAGCTCAAATTCCATAATATTCTGATACACGGCCGCATTTCTAGAGGCAGTTTCTACAGCCTGATCCGTTACTTTATCCAGACCAAAGGCAATATTATTCTTAATGGTGTCTGAGAAAAGGAAAACTTCCTGGGGTACAAAGCCAATCTGGTTTCGGTAATGTTGCAAATCCAGTTCTTTTATATATGTATTGTCAAGTTTTATTGCTCCTTCATCTACATCATACATCCGCATGATAAGGTTGGCAAGCGTAGACTTTCCTGATCCAGTGCGTCCAATAACGGCTACAAACTGACCAGCCTCAATTTCAAAGTTCACCGCTTTCAGGGCCTGGATACCCGTGTCAGGATAGGTAAAGCTGACATTTTCAAATTTTATATTTCCCTGAAGCTCGGCTGTATTGTTTTTTCCCGGAATGATATCCGGTTTGAGCTGCAGGAACTCGTTGATCCTTTTTTGAGAGGCGGATGCACGTTGTATTAGCGTAGTAACCCAACCCAGCATGGACACAGGGAAGGTAAGTTGATTGACATAAACGATGAATTCGGCTATGTTTCCCGGAGTAATAGATCCATTGATCACCTGCCTGCCGCCAACATAAATGGTTAAGATCGTGCTCAGCCCCACCAATAATATCATTGTTGGATAGAAAAGGGCCTGTACCTTTACCAAGCTCATAGCATTGTCTTTGTAGCCCTGGCTCTCAACAGCAAATACTTCGCGGGTATGAGTTTCGCGCACATAAGATTTAATTACCCTTATGCCTGAGAAACGTTCCTGTACAAAGCTGGAAAGTTTAGAGAGCTGTTCCTGAATCTGCTCACTTTTCTGATTGATAAGTGTATTTACGAAATAGATGGTTATTACCAAAACAGGTAGAGGCAGCAGGCAAAAGACAGCCAGTGTGGTGTTTACAGAAAACATAGCATAAATAACCAGCAGGAACAGCACAGCTGTATTGATGGCATACATGATTGCCGGCCCGACATACATTCGAACCCTGTTCACGTCTTCGGTTGCGCGGTTCATGAGATCCCCGGTATTGTTGCGTCTGTAGAATCCAAGGCTTAGCTGCTGATAGTGTCCATAGATTTCATTCTTCATGTCGAACTCTATATGTCTTGACATCAGGATGATGGTCTGCCGCATGAAAAAAAGAAACAATCCCCTGAGCAGATAAAGCGCCAGCACAATTGCACCAAAGTATAAAAGACTATAGCTGAAGATGTCATAAATGATCTCCTTGCGCTCAAAGCCCGCAAACATATTATAGATCTGTATATTTTCGGTGATCAGGTTGAAGGCATGACCTATAACCTGAGCGGGTATAACACCAAAAATATTGGAAATGACAACGAAGAAAACCCCCGGTATAATCCACCATTTATATTTGTAAAAGTATTTGTTTAAAAAGCGGAGGTGTTTCATAGGCAGGTAAAGTTAGCCAAATACCGATAATTTTTTTAAACACTTTGGTTAAAACAATGTAAATAATGCTTTTTTTATGCTAGTTTTGCGCCATATCTGATAAACAAATTTATATGTCTGGTAATAGCTCTGTTGTGAATTCAGTTTTAGATCAAATTGGTGCCTCCGGGCATAAAAAGGTTGTTTTTTGTAATGATCCCGATACTGGTTTAAAAGCAATCATTGCCATTCACGACACCACACTCGGACCTGCCATTGGCGGAACACGTATGTGGAACTATGCTACAGAGGCAGAAGCGCTTGAAGATGTGCTTAGATTAAGCCGCGCCATGACTTATAAATCAGCTATTACCGGTCTCAATCTGGGCGGTGGTAACGCTGTGATCATTGGTGATTCCCGTAAGGAAAAATCTGAGGCAATGATGAGAAGCTATGGAAGATTCATCAAAAATCTGAACGGAGAGTTCATTACTGCAGAAGATGTAGGTACAAATACAAAGGATATGGAATATATCCGTATGGAAACTACGCATGTTACGGGTGTTCCTGAATCTCTTGGTGGTGCCGGAGACCCATCTCCAACTACTGCCAAGGGTGTTTATCTGGGAATTAAGGCTTGCGTTAAAGAGGTATTCGGAACGGATATGCTGGCAGGAAGGTCGGTGGTGGTACAGGGAATAGGAAACGTTGGTGAGCACCTGGTAGAATTGCTGAGGGCGGAAAATGTTGATGTATACATCAGCGACATTAATGAGGAAAGACTGCAGCATGTAGCACGTACCTACAAGGCTAAACCCATTGCCGCCGATAAGATCTTTGGTCTGAATGCAGATATTTACGCTCCCTGTGCTTTGGGGGCCACTGTAAATGACAAGACTATAGATAAGATGAAGTTTGCAATTATAGCCGGTTCTGCAAATAATCAACTCGCTGATGAGCAGGTGCATGGAATGAAACTGTTGGAAAAAGGTATTTTGTTTGCTCCTGATTACCTGATCAATGCAGGAGGGCTGATCAGTTGCTATTCTGAACTTACCGGATATGGAAAGAAACGCACAACACAGCTTACAGAAAATATATACAATGCAACACGCGATGTGATCAAAATGTCTAAAAAGGATAATATTCCTACAGTATGGGCAGCTAACCGCATTGCAGAACAAAGAATAATTGATATCAAAAAAATAAAATCATCATTTTAATAAACAGGTAATTTACCACTCGTTCTTACATTCATGTTAAATAGAAGGCACTTAAGAATTAAAGCTTTGCAAAATATATTTGCTTGGCACATGACAGACAAAAAGGATCTCGCTTCTGCAAAGAAGGCGCTGATGCTTAGCATAGACAATGTCTATGAAATGTACATCTGGATGCTTTCACTTCTGGTGGAAGTGACCGATTATACCGGGATCGATGCTACTGAAAGGGCTAACAAGCACCTGCCCACTGAGGAGGACCTTAACCCCAATCTCAAACTGCTGAATAACAAGTTCGCTGTTACACTTAAAGAAAATCCTGATTTTATTGCTTCTGTTAAGAAGTACAAGATCAACTGGATGGCAGATCCTGAATTTGTTAAAGCAATATTCAATACGCTTAAGGTTACACCTGAATACGCAGCCTATCTGGCCGATCCCGACAATAGTCTTGAGGAATCAAAAACCATTATCAAATACATCTTCAGGAAAGTGATCCTTAAAAGTCACAACATTATTCAGGCTTTTGAAGATAAATTTATTAATTGGTCTGTGGATAAAGAAGTAATGCAGGGCATGGTGGCCAAAACCATTAAGAATTTTGTTTCTGAAGATCCTTTTGCGAATAAACTCACACCTATAAGTCAGGATTGGGATGAAGATGGTAAATTTGTAGAGGATCTTTTTGTCTACACACTCAGAAACGATAAGGATTATCACGCACTGATAGCTGAAAGGACTAAAAACTGGGAGTCTGAACGTATTGCACTGATGGACACAATCCTGATGAAGATGGCCATATGTGAACTGATGAATTTTCCATCTATTCCAGTAAAGGTTACGATCAATGAGTATCTGGATTTATCAAAAGATTACAGTACTCCGAAAAGTAATTCATTTATAAACGGTATCTTGGATAAAATTATGAGCGACCTAAAAAGAACTAATAGTATTAAAAAAATAGGTCGCGGTTTAATAGAAGAGTAAATTATGAAAAAAATCTTATTAGTAGCATTATCTGCTTTAACATTTGCCTCATGTCAGCAAAAAACAGAAAGCACCTCGGTGACAAATGACAGCACATCTGTTACTTCAGTAGCACCACCTTCAGCACAAGATTCATTGAATCACGAGGGACCCGTACTGAATCTTACCACAGAAACTTACAATTTTGGTAAAATCAAAAAAGGGGAAGTTGTGTCTTACGCTTTTAAGTTCAAAAACACAGGTGCTGTTCCATTGATCATTAAAGATGCGATGGCAACTTGTGGATGTACCGTTCCTGAACCGCCGAAAGAGCCGATACTACCTGGTAAGGAAAGTGAAATAAAAGTAGTGTTCAATAGTGCCGGAAAACCTGTTGGGGCAACAGATAAAGTTGTTACAGTGACATCTAATGCGCTTAATAACACGGTACAGTTGCACATGGTAGGAGAAATTACAGAATAACAAATTACAGAATATGATATCAACAGTAATATTACAGGCCACAGGCGGAAGCAATATGTTAAGTACTTTAGTGCCAATGGTTTTAATCATGGTAGTGTTTTATTTTTTCATGATCAGGCCTCAGGTAAAAAAAGCTAAAGATCACAAGAAACTGATCGAAGACCTTAAAAAGGGTGATAAAATTGTCACCACTGCAGGTATACACGGCAGAATAGTAGACCTTAATGAGACTACCTTTCTGATCGAGGTAGAAGGCGGAACAAAAATCCGCTTCGATAAAACAGCAGTTTCCTTAGATGCCACAAAAGCTGCGGCACCTAAAGCGGAGACACCTGTA
>DATFQH010000239.1:0-2517 GCA_035264385.1 Pedobacter sp. | reverse complement strand
CCTGCAATATCTGACAAACCGCCTGGATATCATTTCGCTTCAGGATACCCTTCAATACATTGCATTGCAGCCTGAAGCCAACCGTGCCGGATTAATAGATGTATTGGCCAGCCCGGTGGTCCTGGCCGAAGCATCCCCTGGTAATACCGGATCCAGCTTTAATTTCCCAGGCAATTACAACACCAGCCCTGCAAACAGGGCACAGCCTCAAAATTCTTTCTACTTTAGTAACGCAACTGCCATCAGCATTGGCTTCAATGACTTCAAGAAAAAATGGGGAAGCCGAAAACTTGAAAACAACTGGCGTCAGAGCGTGCGATCATCCGCACAGGAAAGTGTCCAGGACACGACGGGCAGTGCGGGTACAGCTCCTGTCAACCCGGATGAAGCCGCACCAATTGTAAAAGACAAGGAAACACTAATCAAACAATACACAGAGGCTTTACCTGTTACGGCCGACCTGCTTGCCCAGTCCAATCAAAAGATCATCAATGCATATTATGAGATCGCCAGCTTCTATCTGCAGGAGTTACTTGATGCGAAAGAAGCTGAATATACTTATTTGAAGTTGTTGAAGCGTTTTCCTGCGAACGATCATCTTGCTGCTATCTATTACAGCCTCTTTCTGATCAGTAAAGATGTAAATGAATCAGTATCAAACGAATACAAAAACAAAATACTCAAGGAGTTTCCGGAGTCCATATATGCAAAGACTATTTTGGATCCTTCTTTTTCAGTTAAGCAATCTGAACTTGAAATAGCCATAAACAAAAAGTACGATCAGATATTTGATCAGTATGTAAAGAAAGAATTTCCGGCCGTCATTCAACAGGTAGATGAAAATGCCAGAACAGGCCAGACGCTACTTTCCCCGCAGTTCGCCTATCTTAAAGCGATTGCCATAGGCCGCACCAGCTATGTAGACAGCCTTATTATTGCTTTGGATAACATCATTACGCAATTTCCAGATGACAAGCTAATTACACCGCTGGTAAAAGAACACCTGACATATATCAATGAACACATAGAAGATTTTAAAAAACGGCAGATCGCTTTAATTGATTTTGATCCTAATGAACCTCCTTTTATGGGAAGGCCTGCGCCTGTAATTGCCAGTAATGAAAACCAGGCAGCACCTGTACAGATACCTCAGAAGCCTCAGCAAAAACCGGAACAAAAAGCTCCTCCTCTCTTAGCAACCACTAAGGAACCTGTTAAAACTGTTGATCCTGTTAAAGTTTCCGAGCCGGTTAAGACTCCCGAGCCTGAGTCAACAAAGATTCCTGAGCCCGTAAAAGTGGTAGACAGTCCGTTCAGTACGGCCAAATCTACCGTGTATTATTATGTCATAGATGTAGCAGATGCCTCATTAACACTTAGTTCTTCACGTTTCGGCATCGGCCAGTTCAACCGTGGCAATTTTACCGGAAGTAACTTAAGGCATCAGTTGAAAGAATTTGACAACGACCAACTCATTTATATAGGGAACTTTAGTAATTTTGAAGACGCAAAGGCCTACTCAAACGGGATTAGCCCTCAATTGAAACAAATCATGAAGGTCCCCGTTAATGTTTATACCAGTTTTATCATCAGCAAAGAAAACTTTGATAAACTGACCAGTAAAAATCTGCTGGACAAGTATATCGAATTCTATAAAAACCAATACTAAAATGAACAAACCACTTTCGCAGGTAGATATCAGAAAGTACAATTATAGATTATGGAAAATTTTGATCGGTGCGCTGGTCTTGTTTGCCCTGTTCATCATCTCCATAGGCTTTGGTCTTTTCGGAGAATTGCCTTCATTCCGAGATATTGAACACCCCAAAAGCAATCAGGCTTCAGAGATCGTTACCGATGACGGCCGGATTCTGGGCACCTATTTTGTTCAAAACAGATCCAACGTTACCTATCCCGAAATATCACCCAATGTCATCAACGCCTTAATCGCAACAGAAGACATCAGGTTTCTTGAACACTCCGGAATTGATTTCAAACGTACCTTTACCATTTTACTGTACAATTTAATCGGCAAAAAGCAAGGTGGAAGTACCATTACACAACAGCTTGCCTTAAATCTTTTTTCTGAAGAAGGAAGAGAGAAGAACATTGTAAAGCGCATGCTGCAGAAATTCAAGGAATGGGTCATCGCAGTTAAACTGGAGCGGAACTACACTAAAGAAGAGATCATTGTCATGTACCTCAACACCGTAGATTTCGGTAACCAGGCCTACGGCATTAAGTCTGCCGCAAGAGTTTATTACAACACTACCCCCGATAAACTCACCGTTGCCCAATCGGCTACACTGATCGGCATTCTCAAAGGAATTACACGTTATTCTCCAACCCGTAATCCGGAACGATCAATAGGAAGAAGGAATACCATAATGGGCCTCATGGTAAAAGCAGAACTGCTTACAGAACAGGAATTCACGAAAGAGCAGGAAAAGCCCCTTGGCCTGAAGTTTAATGCAGCGACGGTAAATGAAGGCATAGCCCCATATTTCAGAGCAGTGT
>DATFQH010000238.1:0-20537 GCA_035264385.1 Pedobacter sp. | reverse complement strand
AAAATAACATCATCGCGCATACAAAAAGTGACCTGGTTAGATTCTGTAAAAAAATACAAGGGGTGGTATTAAATTGTGCCTCTTATCATGAAATTCTGTCTTCAAGTGATTGTGTGGTTATCGCAAGGGTTGATTTTAAATTTCCCGAATTCGTACAACAGAACTATGTAACTGTTGAAAAGGACGCGAGCGGAGCATGGCGGATCAGCCAGATCAGCAGATTTAATCTGTAATTGGTGATTTTCGCTTATCCCCCCCGGGTAATTCAGACTTATATTTGATTTAGGAAACCCTGTAATAGATTTGGATGAATTTAATTCGGGTTAGTTAATAATTAAAAGTCATTCGATTTTTCGAATGACTTTTTTTATTTCTGCTCTTCAAACTGTTCACTGATGCGTTCGAATTTTTCGATCAGCAGATCAAGACGTTCCTTCTCTCTTCTGATGTAAGACCTGCGTAAAATCGTTGCGCAGAGCACCATCCAGAAAATGGTAAAAGCGACAATGCCAGTCTGAAGCAGGGGCTCAAGGTTGCCAAGGGTCTCATAAAAACATAGTATAAAGCCCAGTGACAACGCAGTCGCGTAGAACCAGTAAAGCTTATTGTAGATTGTGAATTTGTTAAGCTGATATGCTTTTAATTTCAGGAGAAATTCATTGGGATGTGCTGTAAAGTCATTTTCTGAAATGATCTTATAGTCCTTATATAAAATTAAGGTATAAACCGCGACTGCGATAATGATGATGCTGAGGCCGGCATAGGTAGTCCATAAATTGAATTGAAAGAACAGCATTAATGCCGCGAATGCTGCAAAAGACAGTACCATTCCCAGAATATTAAGCAATGATCTGGATCTGATTCCAGCTACTTCCTTTTTGACCTGGGACAGCATTTCATCAGGTGAGATTTTTACCTCAACAGAATGTGATTGCCAAAGCGATTGTATGTGATCAAATTCTTGCATGCTGATTGTATAATTCTGTAAGTTTTAATTTTATGCGATGAATTTTTACCCTTAGATTTCCTTCACTGATCCCTGATATATCAGCTATTTCATTGTAGGGTAGTTCATCAAGTACCATAGTAATGATTAAACGGTCATTTTCTTCGAGCCTCGATATTGACTTGTAAAGCAAGGCAATCTGTTCATTTTTCTCAGAGAATTCTTCAGTACGGTTTTCTATGATGTTATCTGTAAGTTCGTCCTTAGCTTGTCTTTTCTCAGATCTCAGATAGGTTAGGCAGGTGTTTACTGCGATCCGGTAGATCCAGGTAGAGATCAATGATTTGTTGCGGAATTTATCCAGATTTTGCCAGACCTTTAAAAACGTCTCCTGCAGCAGATCGTTTGCTGAATCTTCATCGCCGGTATAACCATAGCACAAATGGAATATTTTCTTTGAGTTAGTTTCGAAAATTTCTTTAAATAATTTGTCCTTATTCTCCATTTAGTGCGGCTAATAGGTGTTTGATTGCTTTAATCCTGAAATGTTACAAATGTTGCCTCATTGCAAAACTAATAAATGTTTGCTTGCTTGGTGCAATTAATTACTTTTGCTGTTCAAAAGAAACTTCGAATGAAGCAAAACAGATTAGGGTTAATTACTTTTATATTTATTACTGTTGCAATTCTGTTGGGTGTTTTAAAAGATTTTGAGGTCTTGTTCGTTCCGGACAACATCATGATGGCGACCCGCTGGTCTCTCGCCGCTGTACTGCTTCTCTATGCATTTAAAAGGAAAAATCTGACGACATGGATATTGGTCTGCATGATTCTGGGTGTTTTTACAGGTATTGATTTTCCGAATGTAGCAATTGCACTTCAGCCTTTGAGTAAGGGCTTTATAAAGCTTGTAAAGACGATAGTCGGGCCAATATTATTTGCCACACTCGTTTACGGCATTGCCGGGCACTCCGACCTGAAACAGGTCGGCCGGATGGCATGGAAATCTATGCTCTATTTCTATTGTGCAACTACGGCTGCCCTGTTTATAGGTCTTGCTGCGATCAACATCACCCAGGCAGGGTCAGGTGTTAATATTGCGAATATGCCGCACAACGAGCTGCCCAAGCCCGTTAAGGACCTCGCTGACGAAAGCATATTACAGATGCTTCCTGATAACGTAGACTGGCTTTATAAAACACTTGCCTTCTTCAGAAATATTTTTCCTGAAAATATTGCGAAATCCATTTACGAAGCGCAGATATTACAAATTGTGATCTTTTCCATCATATTTGGCGTCGGTCTCGCTATGGTCGACGAAAAGAAAAGGAAGCCACTTGTCGATTTTTGTGAAAGTCTTTCTGAGACGATGTTTAAGTTTACCAATGTCATCATGTACTTTGCGCCGATTGGTGTAGGTGCTGCCATGGCTTATACGGTTGGGCACATGGGGGTCGATATTTTGAAACACCTGTTTATGCTGGTGGCGACTTTGTATGCCGCGCTGTTTGCTTTTATCATACTGGTTTTATTACCAATTGCCTTATATATCAAATTGCCGATCCTTAAATTTATCAACGCGATAAAAGAACCGGTATCTATCGCTTTTGCTACGACCAGTTCAGATGCTGCATTGCCAAAAGCGATGAGTGCAATGGAAAAATTCGGGGTGCCGAGAAAGATCGTATCATTTGTAATTCCAACAGGTTACAGTTTCAATCTGGACGGAACCACCTTGTATCTGTCGCTGGCCTCCATATTTGTGGCCCAGGCGGCAGGCATGCATTTGTCTTTCGGTGAACAGCTGCTGATCGTCTTTACGCTCATGATCACCAGTAAAGGGGTGGCGGCCATACCAAGGGCATCCTTAATCATTTTAATCGCAACAGCCGATCAGTTCGGCTTACCAACCTTTATCATCGCAGCGATTTTGGGCATAGATGAACTGATGGATATGGGCAGAACATCATTAAACGTAATAGGAAACTGTCTGGCGACAGTAGTAATCGCGAAGTGGGAGGGAGAATACAACCCTGACTACGTTGAACCGCAAGAAGCATAACATATGAGCAGTACAGGAAAGAAAATATTTTTAGCGTTAACCATCGTTGTCCCTTTTTTAATTTATTGCGTAATCTATTATACGCCGATGATTAAAAATGCGCCGTTCAAGTCGAGTGAATTTGTTTCATTGCAGTATAAATGGGGCGTGGGTAAAACACTCATCAATTCCTATGATTCATCTACCGGCGAATATCAATACCTGGATGACAGGGATTCTTTAATCAAAACGAATGTAAAGCTGAGATCGAATGATATCCTTTACCTGCACAGTAAGGCAAATGAACTCGGATTGTGGAATTTTCCCCCTGTAATCGCAAACCAGGGGGCAGATTTAAAATCAGATAAGGTACTGCGTTATGAATTTCAGTTCAATTACAAAAGAAAGTCTAAGAAAGTGGTTTATCTGACCGATTACAGTGAAATTCCCAAGCTAAGGGATGTGACCAGTCAGATGCAGAAGTTAGTTGCTCAGAGCATAAATGATGCTGAAGAACGCTATAGCAATAAATAACGATTTCAGTTGTGCATTTGTAAAAATTAATTCTATATTTGCACCTCGATAAAAATAAACAATTTAAAATAATAAATATTTAACAATGTACGCAATAGTAAATATAGCAGGGCAGCAATTCAAAGTTGCAAAAGACCAGCACCTTTTTGTACACCGTTTACAAGGAGATGAAGGCGCTAGTATTGAATTTGACAATGTATTGTTGGTTGAAGATGGTGGTAAAATCTCTGTAGGAGCTCCTGCTTTGAAAGGTGCTACTGTTTCAGCTAAAATCGTGTCTCATTTAAAAGGTGATAAAGTAATCGTGTTCAAAAAGAAACGTAGAAAAGGTTACAAAAAGAAAAATGGCCACCGCCAGTATTTCACTAAAATCCAGATCTCTGGTATCAGTTTATAATTAGTCGTTAATCAAATTTGTCCTGTTTATTCATCAGGATGATATAAAATATAAAACAAGATGGCACATAAAAAAGGAGCCGGTAGTTCCAGAAACGGACGTGAATCGCATAGCAAGCGTTTGGGTATCAAAATATTTGGTGGTCAGGCTGCTATCGCTGGAAACATTTTAGTACGTCAGCGCGGTACAAAACATCATCCTGATAAAGGAGTAGGTATTGGTAAAGACCATACACTATTTGCTTTGGTTGATGGTACAGTAGTTTTCAAAAAGAAACAAGATAATAAATCATACGTTTCTGTATTGCCTGCTGCAGTAGTTAAAGAAGTAATTGAGAAAGCTGCGCCAGCAGTTAAAGCTGAGAAAGCTGCTAAACCAGCAGTTGCCGAAGTTGTAGCTGAGGAAAAGCCTGCGAAAAAAGCACCTGCAAAGAAAGCACCTAAAGCTGAAGCTGCAGAAGAAGCTCCTGAAACAGAAGCTGCACCAGCAGAATAATAAGCATATCAACCGATCAATAAAAAAGGGTGCAAAGACATATGTCTTTGCACCCTTTTTTATTGATCGGTTTTTCTCAGTGCTCCCTGTTCATCAACAGGTTAGCCAATACAATAAGCTCTGTTTTATTCTGGTCCGGTACAGTGATTTTTTCTAAGGCAGAGAATGCCTTGTTCAGGTATTGCCTCATCACCTCCGTAGCTTGCTGTTTTACTTCGTACTGATCGTATAACGCAGTCACCTGAATTACCTTGTCTGCCAGATCAGTGTTAGTAATCTGGGCATTTAACTGTTTTACATCTTCAGGTTGCGCCGATTGCTGTAATTTGAGCCGCAGATACGTTTTCTTATCCGATATAATATCTCCTCCAACCTGCTTTCCAAATTTTTCCGGATCACCGTAAACGTCCAGAATATCATCCTGAAGCTGAAACGCTATTCCAAGATTTTCTCCGAACTGGTAAATCAGGTTCGCCTCTTCATTTCGAGCTTTAGCGACTATAGCGCCAAGCTTCATGGCACCACCAACCAATACAGCGGTTTTCAAACGGATCATATCGATGTACTCTTCAATACTCACATCTTCCCGGGTTTCAAATTCCATATCAAGCTGCTGGCCTTCGCATACGCCCTGTGCTGTAGCATTAAAGGTGTCCAATGCAGCCTTCAGTACACTAACTTCCACATTTGTAATGTGTTTGTTGGCTTCCACCATCATTACGTCTCCGCTTAAAATGGCCGTATTGTTTCCCCATTTTTCGTGGACGGTCTGCTTCCCCCTGCGCAGTGGTGCATTATCCATAATGTCATCATGGATCAGGGTAAAGTTATGGAAGGTTTCAATGGCCATTGCAGCCGGGATGGCGGCCTTCAGGTCACCGTTAAAAAGTTCTGCAGACATCAGGAGCATAATGGGTCTGAGTCTTTTACCCCCCAGGTTCATGATATAGCTTATCGGCTCATATAAAGATGCAGGATAATCAGGATAAGTCGTTTCTTTTATTGCTTGTTCTACGTGCTTTAATAATTCTGAAGGAGAATGCATTCTGTCTTATTGTTGTTAGTCCTGTATCAGTGTAAAATCTATCTGCCTTTTTGCAAGATCTACTTTTTTAACTTTTACCCTGACCTCATCACCCAATTGATATTTTTTCTTTTTGCGCTGCCCTATAATGCAATAGTTTTTTTCATCGAGGACATAAAAATCATCAGCAATATCCCGAAGTCTGATCATGCCTTCGCATTTATTTTCGATGATCTCAACATACATGCCCCACTCGGTAACTCCCGAGATGATACCTGTAAATGTATTACCTATGTTTTCTTCCAGATATTCAGCCTGCTTGTATTTAATGGATGCGCGTTCTGCGTCTGCCGCACGTTTTTCCATAGTAGACGAATGCGAGGAAGCCGCTTCATACTCCTCCTCATTAGCCGATTTCCCGTCATTTAAATACGAAGCCAGCAGTCTATGTACCATTACATCCGGATAACGTCGTATAGGCGATGTAAAGTGTGTATAATGATCGAAGGCCAGTCCATAGTGGCTGGTCTTTTTGGTAGTATACACTGCCTTCGCCATGGAGCGGATAGCAAGCTGTGTTAAAACATTCTGCTCTTTTTTACCTTCCACATCTTCCATCAGGTAGTTCAGAGACTTCGCAATCTCTTTATCAGACTTGGTGTTGATCTTATAACCAAACCTGGCTGCGAATAAGGCGAAATTGCCAAGATTCTCAAGATTCGGAGAATCATGCGAACGGTATACAAAAGTATATTTCTTTTTCCCTTTTCCCTTTTTGGCGACAAATTCTGCCACCTTTTTATTGGCCAGGAGCATAAAGTCTTCAATCAGCTTGTGGGCATCCTTTCTTTCCTTAACATATACGCCAATTGGCTTTCCGGTCTCGTCAAGTTTAAATTTAACTTCAGTACTCTCGAAGCTTATCGCGCCGTTCTTAAATTTCCTGTCGCGAAGAATATAGGCCAGTTCATTTAACTTCAATATCTCTTCAGAAAAATCTCCGGCTTTATTTTCTATAACTTCCTGTGCTTCCTCATAACTAAACCTGCGGTTGGAATGAATAACCGTGCGCCCAAACCACTCAGAAACGATGTTGGCTTGATCATCAAGTTCAAAAACTGCAGCAAAACACAATTTATCTTCATTTGGCCTCAGCGAACAGACACCGTTACTTAATCTTTCCGGAAGCATTGGGATTACCCTGTCTACCAGATATACAGATGTAGCCCTTGAATAAGCCTCTTTATCCAGATGACTGTTGGGTATGACATAATGAGAGACATCGGCGATGTGTACACCCACTTCATAATTCCCACCAGGTAGTTTTTTAAAAGATATGGCATCATCAAAATCCTTCGCGTCAGCAGGGTCAATGGTAAATGTAACCGTATCCCTGAAATCCCTGCGGCCTTCAATATCCTTTGGAGAAATTTCTTCCGGAATGGCATCCGCTTCACGCTCTACCTCGGCAGGAAATGCAAGCGGAAAACCATACTGAGCAAGAATAGCATTCATTTCAGTATTATTTTCACCCTGTTCACCTAAAATGGTGGCGATCTTACCGATTGGGTTTTTAGCACCTTCCGGCCAGTCGGTAATGGTGACCTGTACCTTTTGCCCGTTTTTAGCCCCACTCAGATCAGTCAGCGGAACAAAAATGTCGTGAAGCATTTTTCTGTCGTCCACGTTCACAAAGGCAAACCGTTCCGAGATCCTGATCACACCAATAAAGTCTGTTTTAGCCCGTTTTATAATTTCTACGACCTCTCCTTCATTCTTTCTGCCACTTTTCTTTGCGTAGATATAAACCTTTACCGCGTCTCCGTTTAAGGCGTTGTGCAGCTTTCTCGCAGATACAAAGATGTCCTTCTCAAACTCGTCATCAGGCACTACAAAAGCAGAACCATCCGCGGTCATGTCCACCTTGCCCGTTACAAATGTTTTTAAATCTTTAAGACGGAATTTACCCTTTTGAGGCTCCAGAAAGATACCGTTTTTGGCTTGTTCCTTTAAAATATCAAGAATGGTTTCCCTTCCGGCCTGATCAAGAATGTTCAATTTTGAAGAGACCTGTTTGTAATTGAGTGCCTCGTTCTTGCTTTTCTCGAGAACGTCACTAATTAATTGTATTAAAACGAGTTCCAGATGAGACGATTTGTTTTTTGCCATAATATAATCATGAATCAGTTCGAAGGTAACAATTTGAAGTGATAGATGGTTGTATTTTGTAACTTTGGAGCGGCATAGTAAAGTCATTTAATTCATATCTCATACAACAAATGATAGAAGACAGAGAAAGAAATACAGGGCGGGAGCTGATCATGATACTCATCAAAGCAGTAATTTATGTGGCTTTGATTTATTTTTACATCAATAAGCCGCAACTCTATGTGGAGTACCCCAAGGTAGAGCAGGGCGCTAAAGCTCTGGCTGTTTTTCTCGGTCCTAGTCTGGCAGTTTCTGTACTCAGACTCATCATCATTTACTGGTACATCCGCAAACATAAATTTAAGCGGAACATTAAGGACAATTTTATCCTTGGGATCAACCGGATCGTCTCTATCCTCAACACGATCTTCTTTGCCATTGCATTCATAACCCTGCTTGCCATCGACCCTAAAGATTTCATTTTCAGTGTCTCCATCGTAGCGGCAGCATTGGCGGTTACCTTCAAGGATTACATAGCAAACATGATCAACGGGCTGATCATCATGTTTTCAGACCGGCTCTCACTAGGCGACCACATCCGGATAGGAGAGCACGATGGTAAAATATTGGATATCACGCTCATCAATATGATCCTTCAGAACGAGGACAGCGACATGGTCATCATTCCGAACTCACTTGCTTTCAGCTCTGTGATCATCAACCAATCCAAACAGAACACCAAAAAGCTGAGTATAGAGTTCGATATGTCGCTTAAGAATGGTTATACGCCAGAGTACCTTGAAAAACATCTGGACAAAATACTGCTCAATTATTCTGCCAATGTGGTGCCCGGCGGGCTTACCGTAAAGACCATTGCAATCAACAAAGATGTGGTGATATTTAAAGCAATGGTCCTGCTAAAACACTACGATAAACTCAAGGAAAGAGAGATCAGAAGAGCAATCAATACCGCATTGATCCGGCTCTCGGCAACGCTGAAAAATGAAGATGACAGCAAAGCGGAAATGTAAAAGCCGCAGGTAAACCATACCGGTCAATATTGCGTATACACTTTAAACCACTGGTATGAAAATAAGCTGTTTCACTTTGTTTTTACTGCTGATCGCTGCGGAACAGCTAAAGGCGCAAAACAGCGAGGATAAAATCGCGGCAGCAGAAACCCTGAACAAGGAATATGTACAGCTCTACAAAGAAAACAGCGAGTTTTCCTACACCTCACCGGCAGGAGAGATCGGCGCACCATCGAAGTATGTGATCAATGGCAAACTGACCACCAATTATATGCTGCTGGGAACCCGGAAACTGCCTGTTGCATTCAGTATCATTCCGGATTTTACAGTCCGCGTAAGAAATGAAAAATCAGCCGGCGTAAGAACACCCAGTTTCAGGCTTGGCGGCAAGGCATATGTAAGGCTATGCGAATCCTTTGACTATTATAAATACGCCACACTCGCTTTTACACATCACTCGAACGGACAGGATGGAGCAGCATTAAACCCTGATGGTACGATCAATACCGGGAATGGTAATTTCAGTACCAATTACCTTACCCTGGCCTATCATTTCGGCCGTTCCACCCAGTCTGCCACAGGAGCTGATCAATACCATACCTTAAATCATGCTGCAGGTTTAGAATGGCACAAGTGGTTCAACTATGAAAAGGCATTAACCGATGATTACGGATTTACAAGACTATGCTATGATTTTTCACTGCGGCATTATAAAACGGGAAAGGAAAACTGGAGGCTGAATGCAGAGCTGAATTATGCCATCAATAAAATGGCAGCCTATGACCTGCAGGCAATAAAGAAAAGACTAAATACAGAGGTCTCCTTCCATTACGCATTTCCTTTTATGAACAACGTTTTTTTAATGACCTCAGTGGGCTACTACGGCGAAGACCCTTACAACATTTATTACAGAGACAAATGCGCCTATATCAGGCTGGGTGTCTCTTCGGGTTTTGTAAGACACAGAAAAAACGTAGAGTAGCTATTTTAAAGCACTCACACCCGGTATAGCAGCGATCAGTTTCCTGGTATAATCTGCCTTTGGATGATGGTAAATATCTTCTGGAAAGCCTACCTCCTCAATCTTACCCTTGTTCATCACGATCATCCGGTCCGAGATGTGCTTAACAACAGCCAGGTCATGAGAAATGAAAATGTAAGTAAGACCAAATTCCTTTTGCAGCTGCTTCAGCAGGTTCAGTACCTGTGCCTGAACAGAGACATCCAGCGCAGATACCGATTCATCGCAAACGATAAACCTCGGCTGAAGTGCAAGCGCACGGGCAATTACGATCCGCTGACGCTGACCACCAGAAAATTCATGTGGATACCTGTTGAAATATTCCGGCTTCAGGTCTACTTTTTCCAGTAAATTCAATACATGCGCTTTTCTTTCCCTGTCATTGCCAAGGAGTTTATGCACCTGCAAAGGTTCCATTAAAGCGTTTCCGATAGTAAGTCTCGGATTCAATGACGAATATGGATCCTGAAAAATGAGCTGAACATCCCTTCTCAATCTCCTAAGTTCCGCTTTATTTAGCGAACCGACATCCATGCCGTCAAATGTCACTTTCCCGGAGGTCGGTTCAACAAGCCTCAGTATGCTTCGGCCGAGCGTTGTCTTTCCACAACCCGACTCGCCTACCAAACCAAGGGTTTCGCCCGGATACACATCAAAACTGACCTGGTCAACCGCTTTCACAAAATCTGTGGATCCTCCAAACAAACCTTGCTTTACAGGATACCAGGTGCACAGATCCTTCACCTGAATCAGGGGTTTTGCGGCGTAAAGCTCAGCCCTTTTTTCATCGATCTCCTGTTGCGTATAAATATTCCCGCTGAGCAGGTGAGCCGTAGCCCTGCTCTTGTCCTCATTCAGAAAATCAGAGACTACCGGCAGCGTTTTCAGCGTTCTTTCCGGTGATGGGCGGCAGGCCAGCAATCCCCTGGTATAAGGATGCTGAGGATTAATAAACAATTCAGCAGCAGTTCCCTGTTCTACGATCTGCCCCTTATACATCACGGCCACGTGATCAGCGATCTCGCTGATCACGCCAAGATCGTGAGAGATAAAAATCATGGCCATGTTCCGCTCCACTTTCAATTTGAGCAGGAGCTGCAGAATTGTTTTCTGAACGGTCACATCCAGCGCAGTAGTGGGTTCATCGGCAATGAGCAGACTTGGGTTGCAACTCAGGGCCATCGCAATCATTACCCTTTGCTTTTGTCCGCCAGAGAGCTGGTGCGGATAACTGTCAAATATATGTTCGGGCCGGGGCAGCTGCACTTCCTCGAACAAGGCAATTGCCCTTTCCTTCGCCATATGGCCACTAACCTGCTGATGAAGCACAATAGCCTCCTTCACCTGTTCACCGCAGGTAAAAACAGGATTCAAAGAAGTCATGGGTTCCTGAAAGATCATGGCGATCTTATTTCCCCTGTATTTTCTGATCTCTTCAGCCGATAGATCCAGCAGATTGATGTCGTTAAATTCAATGTTACCACCAATTCTGGCCGACTGGGGATCATGTAACCGCATGATAGAAAAGGAAGTAACAGATTTACCCGAGCCCGACTCCCCAACTATCCCCAGCACCTGACCCTTGTCAATGCTGAAGTTTACATCATGGACAGCCTTTAGCCAGGTCTTGTCTTCTTTATTAAGAAATTCTACATCAAGGTTCTTAACGTCTAGCATCAGTTTAAACAGAATGATAATATTCGGCATTAAGATAGGCATTTTATCGCCCAATTCGGTTGTTTGTGCTATTTTTGCAGAATGGAAAGAGAAATTCTGGATACCAAGCGCAAAGCCCTAAAAATTAATCTGAACCCCAAAATCTACGGAACATTTGCTGAAATAGGAGCAGGGCAGGAAGTAGCGCGTAATTTCTTTACCGCAGGTGCGGCTTCAGGCACCGTAGCCAAAACCATGTCCGCTTACGACATGACCTTTAGTGACGCCATTTACGGCGTGGAAGAATCGGGAAGATATGTAAGCAAGTCAAGGCTCCTGAAAATGCTCAACCATGAATACGGATTGCTCAACGAACGCCTAAGCGGTGCAAAGTACGACGACCGTACCTTCTTTGCTTTCGCAGACACGGTTACTACGCTCAACTATAACAAATCAAATGATCCGCACGGCTGGATCGGGCTAAAGTTTCAGACAGAGCCCGAGGGAGAAGCCAATGAAATATTTTTTCACGTCCGGCTGCTCGATACCGATGCGGCCCTGCAGCAAAACGTATTGGGTATCATCGGCGTAAATCTGGTGTATGCAGCATTCTACTATAACCAGGACCGCAGGGCGATGATCGAATCGCTAGCCGATAACCTTACTGTAGGTTCAGTTGAAATAGATCTGATCTCCGTAAATGGCCCGATCTTCAAAGGCGCAGACAACATCTTGCTCAACCTCTACCTGATCGTTAAGGATTTCTCAGACGCAGCTATTTTTGATGCCCAGGGGCAGCCTTGCCTTCCTAAGGATCTGCTGTATAAAAAAGACATCATGATCCTGCGCACAAAATATGCGCAGAAGTCCAATCCAAACTTCAGTATGCTAAATAAGGCGGTAGACCAGTTTGTGCGTACAGAAAATGTAAAAGAAGAAAATCTAAGTGTACTGATCGAAGTACTGATGTCAAATGTACTCTCCACCGAAGATGAAAGTCAGGAAATAGATCTCAGGTCAGTCGCAAAACGTGCAGAAGAAATGTGCAGGACCGGCAATAAGGTTATCGTGTCCAATTTCGCAAGACACAACAAGCTCGCTAAATATCTGGACCGCTGCAGGCCAAAAAGCGTTGGTATCTCTACCAACATCAACAACTTAAAATTCGTATTCAATTCCACCAATTTCGGAGACAACTATTCCAGTCAACTGCTCAGTTACGTGAGTGATATGTTCAATAAGAATGTGAAGCTGTTTGCCTATCCCTTCCTCGATAAGAAAACCAATGCAGTCATCACCACCGCAAACATGCCTGTTACACCGGATGCAAAGCCACTATTCGACTTCCTGATCATAAACGGCTACATCACCGACATTAAAGACTATAGTGACGAAGACGTGAAAACCGTTTAGGCCTCCTTTTTGTAAACATTTGGTACTGCGATGCCCATCAGTCTTTCAGGATGAGGTATGGCCTTAAACCCAAACTGCGCATACAATCCGTGTGCGTCGACGGTAGCCAGCATATATCTCCTCAATCCCTGCAGATCCGGGTGGAAAAGCATCAGCGACATCAGTTTTTTAGACAAACCAAGCCCGCGGTATGCTTCCAGTACATAAACATCTGCCAGATAACCAAAGGTAGCCCTATCGGTGATCCACCGTGCAAAACCGATTTGCCTGGTGTCCTTATAAATTCCAAAACACAATGAATTTTCAACAGACCTTTTAACCACTTCAAGCGGAATTCCTTCTGCCCAATAAGATTCCACACTTAGATAAGCATGGATCGCCTCCGGATCCAATTTATTCCTGTCATCCGAAAAGATAAAGCCGTTCTCTTCTATTTCCATTAGTTTCGCATGTTAATAAACTGCAGGGGCTGCCCGAAATCTTCCTTACGGCACAATGCAATTACTGCCTGGAGGTCATCTATGTTCTTGCTTTGCACGCGAACCTGATCGTCCATAATAGAAGCCTGCGCCTTTATCCCACTTGCTTTGATTTTAGCTACAATTTTCTTTGCGGCTTCCTTATCAATGCCCTCCTTCACAGAAATTTCTTTTCTGATCATGTTTCCGGAAGCATACTGCTCCTTTCCGAAATCAAGGCTGTTGGCGTCCAGATTCTGTTTAATCATTTTCGACATGATGGCATCAGTGATGGCCTTTAAACGCATGTCATCTTCAGTCACAATGGTGATCAGGTTGGTTTTCTTATCATGATCTATCGTACTCTTTGAAGTATTAAAATCATAACGGTTCAGGATTTCCTTTTTTGCATTGTTCATCGCATTATCAAATGTCTGCGGATCAACCTTACTTACAATATCGAAACTGGGCATGATTATAGCTTTATAGTGAAAAAATCGTTATTTTTAGGCAAATGTTCATTTGCGAATACAAAAAAACAAAAATAATGTGAGACCATCACGCCTTACCTGGATTTTTAAGAAAATGATGATGTCTGACCCTAACTTTAGAAAATAATTACATTTATGAAAACCAGCAAACCCAAAGACCAAAAGAAGGACGCTAAGAAAGCTGCCAAAAAAGAACTTGAAAAAAGCCTGACCGAGAAGTTTCTCGAAGTAGTAAAACACCTGGGCCATGATGCAGAAAAAGTTGGTAAGGATATAGAAATAGCCGGTAAGTTCGTTGCAAAGAAACTATCTAAAAAATTTAAGGATGTAAAGACCGCAGTAGAAAGCAAGCTCGAAAAGGCCGGCAATAGCGGAAAACCAGCTGTAAAAAAAGTAGAATCAGTTAAGAAGATCAGCCTAAAAGGCGCTAAAGAGGCTAAAAAAGTAGTGCAGAAGGCGGTTTCTAAAGCAAAACCTGTAGTGCAAAGTGTAAAAGTTGCTGCCATAGCAACCGAAGAGAAAGCAGCTAAAGCCATCGCAAAACCTGCAGCTAAAATTGCCTCAGCGGTAAAAGCAGTTGGCGCCCCTGCGAAAACAGCCGTTGCAAAACCTGCAGCAACAAAACCTGCAGCGGCAAAAGCCGCTCCCGCAAAAGCGACCGCCAGAAAACCTGCGGCCACAAAGTCTGCAGCAACTAAACCGGCAGCAAAGCCGAAAACAGACAGTAAGTAGATTCAGGGATTACAACTAATTTAATATCAGCATAATTGTTAACAATTACTTAACAATAAAATATGCAGTTTTGAACATCCCTGTCATTACAGGGATTTTTTTTATTTTTAAATGGGATGATGCCGGCAGAAAAAAGGTGCAGGCCTCATCACTAATAAAGACCATACACAGACTTAATGAAAAAAAAGGCGCCGTTTCTAAATAGGGAGATCAGTTGGTTGTACTTCAACGAGCGGGTTTTGCAGGAAGCTGCAGACGAAACAGTACCGCTCATTGAACGCATCAAATTCCTTTCCATCTTTTCTTCCAATCTCGAAGAATTTTACCGTGTCAGGGTAGCGACCATGAGCCGCCTGGCCAATCTCAATGACAAAGCGAAAGCACTGCTGGGCTTAAACCCAAAAAAGATATTAAATGAAGTAAAAAACATTGTAGTTAAGCAGGAACGTAAGTTTGAGCAGCTCTTTCAGGCCACACTGATCAATGAACTGGCTCAAAACAGAATATTTATTTTAAATGAAACCCAGCTCAACGTTTCCAGAGGCGAATTTGTAAGAAACCATTTCAGAGACAGGATCCTGTCTACCCTGGTTCCGATCATGCTCGATCTCGATAAGCCTTTCCCTGAACTTAAAGACAGGTACCTGTACTTCTTTGTGCGGCTTTCAAAAAAGTCCTCCAAAAAGAATGAGAAATACGCGCTTATCGAACTGCCGCCGGAACTTCCCCGCTTCCTGGTATTACCGGAAACCAACGGACTAAAATTCATAATTCTGGCAGAAGACATCATTAAATATTGTTTAGACGACATCTTTTATGTGTTCAACTACGACATCATAGACGCCTATTCCATACAGCTTACCCGCGATGCCGAGCTGGATATCGATAAAAATGTCAGCGATAAATTTATCGATGAGCTGAAAAGCAGCCTCGATAAACGCAAGAAAGGCAAGCCTATGCGTCTGCTTTACGATACCGAAATGCCCTTCGACATGCTAACCGTACTCGTGTCCAAACTCAAAATAGAAGCAGAAAGTCTCATTCCCGGCAACAGGTACCATAAATTCGGTGATTTTATCAAGTTTCCAAACGTCGGTTCAAAGGAGCTGGAGTATGCGCCCAACATACCCTTAAAGGTGGCTGGCCTGCACCGTACCGAAAGTATTTTCAATAAGCTGCAGGAACGCGACTACCTGATCAATCTGCCGTACCAGTCTTACGACTATATCATTCTGTTTCTTCGTGAAGCAGCCATTGACCCTAAAGTTACCGAGATCAACATTACGCTTTACCGTTTGGCAGAGAATTCAAGAGTGATCAATGCGCTCATCAATGCAGCGAAAAATGGTAAGAAGGTCTATTGCCTGGTCGAATTAAAGGCACGGTTTGATGAAAGGGCAAATATATTCTGGACCAGTAAACTCGAAGAAGAAGGCATCCATGTAAACTATGGCCTTACAGACTATAAAGTACACTCCAAGATCTGCCTGGTTAAAAGAATAGAAAAGGGCAGGCCGGTATATTACGCCAATCTGGCTACCGGTAATTTCAACGAAAAGACCGCGAAGCTCTATTGTGACCATAGCATCTTTACAGCTAAAAAAGAGATCACCCACGACCTGATCAAGCTTTTTGCCGCACTCAATAAAAAAACCATCGCCAAAGACTTCAAGCACCTTATCGTATCGCCTCTGGATTCAAGAAATAAGATTTACGCGCTGATAGACAGAGAGATAAAGTTTGCAAAACAAGGCAAGTCTGCCTATATGATCTTAAAGGTAAATAGCCTGGCAGACGAAGGCATTGTCGAAAAACTTTACGAAGCCAGTAATGCAGGGGTAAAGATAAAGCTCATCATAAGAGGCATTTGTACCCTGGTTCCCGGAATTGAGGGATTCAGCGAGAACATCACCGTGATCAGCATCATAGATAAATTCCTGGAACACGCCAGGGTGTTCATTTTCGGTAATCATGAAAAGGAAGAAATGTTCCTGTCCTCAGCAGATCTGATGAGTCGAAATTTTGAGCACAGGGTAGAAGTCGGGTTTCCCGTACTCGACGAAGAAGTACGGCACGAGATCAGAGATATTATCGAATTCCAGTTACAGGATAATGTCAAAGCCCGTGACATCACCAGGCTCAACAACAATAAATACCATAAAAACAGGCTCAGCACAAAAGTAAGGGCCCAGGTACAAACCTATAATTACCTCAAGAACAAGCACCAGTAATGTTAAGATACGCCGCCATAGACATAGGTTCAAATGCAGTCAGACTGCTCATCGCAGACATTTCAAGCACGGAAGAAGGATTTGCCTTTAAGAAAAACACACTGATCCGCGTGCCGCTCCGGCTCGGAGACGACGCATTTCTCGATCAGCGCATTTCACAACGCAAGGTAGATGATTTGGTAAAAACAATGATCGCCTTCAGCAACCTGATGGATGTTTACCATGTTTCCAAATACCTGGCATGCGCAACCTCTGCAATGCGCGAAGCCGGGAACGGACTGGAAGTGATCAAAAGAGTAAAAGAAGATGCCAATCTGGATCTCGAGATCATCGAAGGCCAGCGCGAAGCAAACATCATTTACGCCAACCATATAGAAGAAAACCTCGATGCCAATAAAAGCTACCTGTACATAGACGTTGGCGGGGGAAGCACGGAGCTCTCCATTTTTGTGAATAAGGTACCCGTAGCTTCCAGATCTTTTGACATCGGTACCATCAGGATCCTCGACAACCAGGATAAAGATGAAACCTGGGAAGAAATGAAGATATGGGCCAAAGAACATACAAAATCGCTCAAGAACGTCGCCGGAATCGGTACAGGAGGAAATATCAATAAACTCTTCAGAATGTCAGGCGAGAAGGAAGGTATGCCACTCTCTTTCCTGAAGCTAAAAGGGATGTACAACGAGCTGAACAGTCATTCCATGAAAGAACGGATCAGCATATTCGGCCTCAATCCCGACCGTGCAGACGTAATCATTCCGGCCTGCGAGATTTATATTACCCTGTTGAAATGGACGGGAATAAAACAGATCTACGTGCCCAAGGTCGGTATGGTAGACGGCATCATCAACCTGCTTATTGAAGAAAACCTCCAGACCTACAAGTAAGCCAGCGCAAGATACCTTCCGTGGTGACTAACAGACTGAGGATTACTGCTTTTATAGTCGGTATGAAAATCCATGATACTCACTTTTGCGCGCTCAATTTCCTCCGGAACGTCCGCTGCCAGGGTATGGATATAATTCACAGAAATCTCACTTTCGGTGTAGTACAGCCTGCCCTCATAAGTTACATTTCCCGTAGCCTTGTTGTCGTGGATGATCAGGTTATTGCAGACCAGTTTAACCGGGGCAAACAGCCGCAGTTTGGTCTCCCGTGAATTGATTTTATAAGCCGATTCCTTCATGCTCCAGAGCAGCCAGACCATCAGGGGCGGATGAATATCTGATGAAATCAGGAATTGCTCTTCAGAAGTAAAAAGCTTATCCAGAAAGCCCTTTCTTTGCCAGTCGCTGTCTTTCGCCGCCTGTAGCAGATCCACTATATCATTACCTATCATTTTCTGCAAGTTTAAGCTCAATGATCTCAATTGCCGCACCCACATTCAGCATGCGCTCCATCGAGAGGTTATCGATTTCAATACCAAATTCTTCTTCGGTATCCAGCACAATATCCACAAGATTCGCAGAATTTATCTTTAAATCTTTGATAAAATCGGTATCCTCAGTTAATTCATCCGGCATATTGCCCTCTTCTACATAGGTGGCCATTATAGGCCTCAACCTGGCTATTATTTCTGCTTTACCCATTTCCGTTTCTATATTTTTTAAAAATCACGCAGGCATTTACATCCCCGAATCCAAAACTCGCTTTAGCCACAATATTTACTTCCGTACCAACCATTTTCCCGGGAATCCTGCCGCTGTCGACCATGGCCAAAATATCAGGATGCGGGTCCTCACAATTGATATTGGGCGAGATGAAGTCATGACGGAGCTGCAATACCGCAGCCACGCTTTCTATGCTTCCTGCGGCGCTAAGGCAATGTCCGATCGTAGATTTTAAGGAATTGATATACGGAAAACCCGCTCCGGACCTGCCAAGTGCCACACACCAGTTTTCAATTTCAAGGGCATCCTTACTGGTCGCCGTCAGGTGACCACTGATCAGATCGACCTCACCGGCAGTGATGCCCGCGCTATTCAAAGCATCTTTAATACAACGCTGCACAGCCGCAGGATTAGGCGCCGTCATGGTACCGCCACCACGCTGTCCGCCAGAATTGATGTTTCCGCCAAGTACTTCAGCATAGATCACAGCCCCTCGTCTCAGCGCAGTTTCCAGTGATTCCAGCACCAGTGCGCCTGCGCCGCTTGCAGGCACAAAGCCGCTCGCCGTGGCACTCATGGGCCTCGAACCCTTCTCCGGTTCATTATTGTGCTTATAGGTGCAGACCTTCATGGCATCAAATCCGCCCCATACATAAGGGCCGCCGTCACTTGTACTGCCAGCGAGTACTCTGGTCGCCTGTCCGGTTTTTATGCGCTCATAAGCCATTAAAATGCTTTCCGCGCCAGTTGCGCAGGCCGACGAATTGGTGGTTACCTGATTGCCCAGGCCCAGCTTACCCCCCAGCCATGCACTGACCCCGCTGGCCATGGTCTGAGCGACAACCGAACTACCCAGCTTTCTGATCTGCAGTTCATCAATTTTATAAACCGCTTCGCGGAATTTTTCAATTCCTGAAGTTCCGGCTCCAAATATGGTACCCGAATTCCAGTCAGGTTCAGTTTCATTGTCAATTGGCAGTCCGGCATCTCTCCAGGCATCCATACCTGCAATCACGCCGTACAAAATACCGGAGCTGTTCAGGGTTTTCAATTCAAGGCTCGTAAAGTACTGCGCTGCAAGTTCCTCAGACAGCACCGGTTTCCCGGCGATCTGGCAGGAAAACCCCAGCCTTTCCAGTTCAGGATCATGTTTAATTCCTGAAATCCCATGCCTGATCGCTTCTGTAAACTCAGAAAGACCGACGCCATTGGGCGCTACAACACCCATCCCTGTGATGACAACCCTGTTATGCATTCATTTTATTGGTCACCATACCCGCTATTGTACCCTTGCATACCACATCTCCGGCTGCATTGAACATCTTAACCGTACAATTCAGCTTTTTAAACCTGAAATAAACCTTTTCAGCTTCAACCCTTACCTTCTCCCCGGGGAAAACAGGCTTCATGAAATCAATGGCAACAGAAGTCAGCATAACATGACCCGGCATTCCGCCAACAGCACTACCCGATAAATAAATACCCAGGCAAACCAGTCCGATCTGGGCCATGGTTTCAGTCAGTATTACACCGGGAGTTACCGGGCTGTCTTTAAAATGACCCTTATAAAAATCCAGATCCTTATCAAAAGTATAAGTGCCTACGGCCCTGTTTTCATCTATTTCCAGCAGCTCGTCTACAAATAAAAACGGTTTGCTGTAGGGTAAGTGCGCTAAGATTTCTTCTTTATTCATGTTTAATCGTATTGTGAGCTAAAAGTATTTATTTTTTATCGCATTAGTTTTCAACGCATCCTTCATGCTGAAATTTTTCCGTCTGATGCGCCGCCATCACCATTTCAGCAATAATCTCTGCGCCGAAAACCCCGGGCCGAAACTCAGCATCAGTCCTATCGTTCCCGGAACAGGATTGGTATCCATATGGCGTTCCAATACATACAAAACAGTAGCCCCAGACATGTTTCCATACTTTCTAAGCACTTCCTTGGTGTCTTCAATATCCTTGCCCAGCTCACCGAACAAGGCCTCAACCAGCTGGACGATTTTCCTGCCTCCCGGATGAAAGATCAGCCGGTCGACCGCGGCGATCTCCAATCCGTTCTTTTGCAAAAAAGGGTGGATGATGGCCGGAAAATTCTCTTCAATCGTTTCCGGAACAGCAACATCCAGAACCATCTTTAATCCTGTGTTGGTCATTTTAAAACCCATCATCTGTTCCGCATGATAAAAGTGATACATCTCCTCCGCAATGATTTCCGGTCCCGAGTCATCAGGGTGAGAAGAAAGCATGGCGCAGGCCACACCATCCCCAAAGATCGCTGCGCTCACTATATTGGCCATCGAATG
>DATFQH010000237.1:0-7397 GCA_035264385.1 Pedobacter sp. | reverse complement strand
GATCTGCAGAATGCCTTTATCAATAAAAAATTAGCAGAGCTGAATCTTAAACAAGTAAAAGGCCAGCGCTATCCGGTTGTAGGAATAAATGGTGGATATGAATACAATAGAAGCAGCAGTCCTACAGGTTTCAATACTCAGCAGAGGGCCAATGGTTTTACCTATGGCCTTACGGCGAGCCTTAACATATTCAACGGATTTTTACAGCGTCAGAATGAACGCAACGGAAAGATTGGCATCAGTTCTTCTGAGCTGACGCTGGAGAAAACCAGACAGGACATCAATGCTCAGCTTATTTCGGCGTATCAAAATTACAAGACCAGCCTGGACCTTTTAAAGGTGGAAAATAATAACGTTGATATAGCAAAGCAGAGTCTCGACATTACGCTTGCTAAATACAGGCTCGGCAGCATCGCCCCTTTAGAGCTGAGGGAAGCGCAAAGGAATGCTATCGATGCTATTTCCAGATATCTGGAAGCACAGTACCAGGCAAAACTTAATGAAATTACTTTAAAGGAGATCAGCGGCACTTTAAATATCTAATAATTTGTTATTTTTAGCCCATGATTCTAGTAGCTGACAGTGGTTCCTCAAAAACCGATTGGATGGGATATAGCCCCAATGAAACGATAAGTTTTAACACACAGGGAATTAATCCTTATTTTTTGAACGCACATGACATCTTTAAGCTTTTCTCCAAAAAGAAAGAGATTGCAGGGTATGCTGAAAAAGTGAAAGAAATCTATTTTTTCGGCGCCGGCTGTTCTTCGCCTGATAAGATCGAGGTGATATCCAATGGCATCTCATCATTCTTTACGAATGCCTATGTCTCGGTAGAACACGATCTGATTGGTTCTGCATACGCTACTTGCGGTGATAAGGAAGGCCTGACCTGCATTTTAGGTACAGGCTCTAATATTTCTTATTTTGACGGAGAAAAAGTACATAATGAATCTCACGGATTGGGTTATGCTTTGGGAGATGAGGGATCAGGAACATATTTCGGACGCAAGCTGATTACTTCTTATCTGTATGGCCATATGCCTGCAGATCTTGGGGCCGAATTTGCAAAAGATTATGAGATAGATAAGGAATCGGTGATTACTAATGTCTACCAGAAAGCTGCTCCAAACATTTATCTTGCTTCTGTGAGCAGATTTATGGCCAGCCATAGTGAACATCCGTTTATTATTAGCATACTGCGTGACGGGTTTCAGGAATTTGTTGACACCAATATTAAGGATTATCCGAATTATAAAGCACTGGATTGCCACTTTGTTGGCTCAATTGCTTTTTATTACCAGGATGAACTAAGAGCTGTTTGCCAGGAGAATAATGTTAAGGTCGGTAAAATTCTACAGAAGCCTATTGAAGGCATCTACAATTATATCCTGAGAAAAGAAGGCATTCTGGCTTAAGGCAATTATTCTTCCGGCTGATTGATCCCTTTGATTTTTTTCAATCCGTAAGCCGCACCGGCTATTAAGAGCAGGGCCACACCCCCGTCTATAGGAACGTCCGGATCACCTCCTGGAAGTCCCGGATCATCTTGCGCATTCGTTCCCAAATTCAAAAGTAACACCACGATGAGTAAAGCATATTTTTTCATACCGGCCAATGGTATATAAATATTTAAACATAAAAAAGAAACTTGTGAAATTAACCGGATAATCACCGGCTATTCGTATCTGTAATACACATCTTTGCGGCATTTAGAGATAAGTGTTATGAAAGTGTTCGCATTCAGGTTGATAATTTTGTGGTTTCTAGCACCTTTAAATGTCTGTGCTCAGGACTGGATGAGCGGATATAGTTATCGAAAGAAAATAACAATAGATAAATCTAAGGTAGTGCCAACAACCGTCAATTCCGGATTGGTCACTATTAAGCAGGATCTGGTAAATTTTCCTGTTCTTGTAGTGCTGCAGGATGATGATCTGATTCATGTTCCGGGTTCCTGCGGTAATAAGGTAACCAATATTGGGGGTTTGGACATTTCCTTTGCGCTGAGTACAAACCCTGCTGTACCTATAAATTTTCAGCTGGAGGATTATGAACCGGAGACAGGGAAACTGACCTGCTGGGTTAAGGCCGGGCTGCTATCCGCCAGCGGAACCGCTACTGCAGCTACGGCATTCTATCTGTACTATGGGTCGGGACTTCTGCACGATCCTTTTAGTCAGAATGGTATAAATATATGGTCAGCAGAATTCAGCAGGGTCTGGCACCTTAAAAATGATGTAGCGCCTGCTGTATGCAGGGACGCTCAGTCTGGCAGCTCTGCCCAAACTTTGACGGGTAGTCCGGAAACCGGCGGCACGGCCTTCGTCAGTGCTAAAATCGGACACGGGATCAGTCCGGGTATGAATTCTTATTTTCAGGCGCAAAAGGATACTTCTGCTGCATTTAGCATTTCGGTCTGGATCAAAGCGCAGGCGACAGGCATAGATCAGGTCATTATGGCCAACGACAGCACTAATGGTTCGTTAAGGAATGGATATGCCTTCAAAATAGACGGCTTGGGTAATTTAAAACTTGAGTTCTACAGGAATCAGACATTTTCTCAGATCGATATTCCATTGATACACGATCCCGCCCTCTGGCACCTGCTCCATATCACGGTTTCGGGGACGCAGCTTTCTGTGCTGATCAATGGTATCCAGAAGCATAGCATCAATTCCTTAAAAATGGGTAGCGGCGGTAGTATCAGGGTAGGTAGTAGTAAACAGAATACGGGGCATTATTCAGGCATTATTGATGAAATAAGAATTCAGAGGGCTGTTAAGAAGATTGAGTGGTTCAGAACGCAGTACATCAACCAGGATAGTCCCCTGCAATTTTATACCGTCTCGGAGGAAGAGTATAGTCCTGCTGAGTTCGCAAGTTTTATGGGCGCGTTAAATAATTCATGGAATGTAGCCGCCAACTGGGCCAGCGGATCCTTACCCATTTCTGGTGCCAATGTAGTTATTACCGGCGGCCGGTCTGCGAATGTCAGCGGAAACAGTGTAAATGTTAACAGGTTACTGATAAAGGCAGGCGCATTGCTCAGTTTAAATGCAGACATGGTAGTTGGTTGCGAAGCTGAAGTGGAACAGTCGGGCTCCATGACGCTAAATAATAATGCGGGATTAAGCGTTATAGGCAACTTAATTAACGATGGCAGTATTGAATCGGGGGTAACTTCAGGACGGCTCATTTTTGCAGGAACACAACCTACTCAGCTGCTCACAGGTACTGGAAAGATTAAAGTCGATCAGCTGGAGAATGATCAGCTTTTAAGAACGAATGATTTGATTCTGAATGCTGATGTGCAGATAATAAAATACCTGAGACTTAAAAAGGGAACACTGAGTACGAATGGCAATCTTTCATTACTTACGACCGCAGATCCAGATGGTACTGCTGCTATCTTAGCCATACCAGTGAATGAAGCATCCATCACAGGAGATGTAAAGGTTAAACAATACATCGAAGGAGATTTCCCTTATCCGGCTACTGCAAGGGATTGGAGATTGGTTTCATCGCCTGTTTATACCACTACAAACAGCAGTCTGAAAGCATACGGCATTGACGCTTATAAAAATAGCATGTTTATAACCGGACCAGGAGGGGCCTCGGCTGGATTTGATCCTTCACCATTAAATAGTAGTACGGTTTATACACACGATCAGTCTCTGGAAGGGAATCTTTCACAGAAATATTTGCCAATAGGTAACATTCATCAAAAAGTGCCTCTCGGACGAGGGATCTATATTTTTTCAAGAGGATCCAGATCGGCATCAAATGCATACAATACCCAAATAGCACAAAAACCTTTTTCTAACCCGTCCCATTATTACCTCACACATGTGGGCGGGGTATTAACCGGTGATCTGAGTGTTGAGCTGAACAACAGGAACTCGGGAAGTCAGGGCGATGGATTCAATCTGCTTGGAAACCCCTACCCCGCACCTATTGCCTGGGGAAATTTGCTCAAGTCAGATTTATCACCTTATGTCTGGCTTTATGATCCCCTAAACAAGGCCTATTATGTAAGCGATGATATAAATACCATAATTCCTGTTGGTCATGCTTTTTTTGTAAAGGTCATATCGGGTAAAGCAAATGGGCGGCTCACATTCACAGAGCAATCGAAATTCGTGGTGCCAGGCTCCACGCCAACAGCATCGCGGACAGCTATACGAATGAGTTTAGATAATTTTAGTCATGACCAGAAGGAATCTACTTTAGCCGACCGCCACCTGAGGGTTACATTACATAGAAATCAATTTAGTCAGCGATATAAAGTCTGTTTCGATCCTAACGGAAATGACGGACTTGACAATGATGACGCACTGAAAATGGGTGATGGATTTGTAAATATTTCCGCTTTGATCAATAACACTAAGCTTTCTGCAGAGAGAAGATCTTTAAGCAAGGAAAATCAGGAGATATTTCTAAGTGTAGCTGTATGGGAAAATGGGCCCTACAAAATGGATATGGCACCAAGTAAAGACCTGCTGGAATGGGCAAATGTAACGCTTATTGATCATCTTTTGAACAAGGAAATAAAGCTGTCGGACACTTCTAATATTTATAGTTTTAACCTGTCCGCTAAAACACCTCAAGAAGAGGTCAGCAGTAGATTTTCTGTTAAAATAAGTCCGGCTGAAAGCAGGAATGGTTCCATGGATGATAAAGATGATATCGTGATATATCCGAATCCTGTAACAGATCTGCTCTTTCTGCGTTCAGGGCGTAAGGAAATCAGGGATATCAGAATTGTTTTCACTGATATCCTGGGCAGACAGGTATTCAACAGACGGGCAATCATTAGTCAGGTGCCTGCTTCAGTCGACTGCCAAAATCTTCCGAAGGGACTTTATTTTATCAGCATTTATGAACTAAATACATCCGGAGCTATTGCTGCGTTTAAGATGATCAAACATTAAGTTTAACTATCTCAAGTTCGGACTCGTTGATTTTTACATAGCCAAAATCATAACAATAGAAAATGAGGTGGCTTTGGCCGCTGCTGCGGATGGTCGTATAAAATCCGAAGTCAAATCCTTTGGAGTCCAGCAGTTTCCTCCCGACTTTCCTTTTACCCATACTATAAAATCTGCTCAGCATATCACGATTGTTTCGCAGCTTTTGACTTATAATGTCTATGGTTTTTATTTCATGGGCTGTCTTCAACATATAATTATTTCGGCTCCGGCATTGATCATCACAATATCTTTTGTCGGGCCTCCCCCTTAACCTTTTGTGGCAGTAAACACACATTCTTTCCGTTTCCATACGTACATTTTGTGAAAATGTATATATTCTGGAGCGAAACAATATAAATAACTATAAACTTTTTTTATAAAACAAAACCCTCAGGACTTTCGTCCTGAGGGTTTCTATTAGCGTATCAATTTAGAATGAATTACTTTTTAATCACTTTAAATTCTGTCCTTCTGTTCAACGCCCTTCCATCAGGGTTGTCTTTACCGTTTGCCAGTTGATTTGGCGCAACAGGTTGCGACTCGCCGTATCCACGAGCTCTCATTCTTGAAGTAGAAATGCCTTTTGAAATCAGATAGTCGACGCAAGATTTCGCTCTTCTGTCAGAAAGATCCAGATTATATGCATCTGTACCCTTACTATCGGTGTGTGCACTGAGCTCTATGTTAATGGTAGGGTTATCAACCAAAATGGTATACAGATAATCCAGCTTTCCTTTTGAATCCTCAGTTAGTGTGGCTTTGTTGAATTCGTATAGAACGTCTTTTAAAACAATAGGTTTGTCGTCGTAAGGAAGCAGGCAGATTTCAGGACTGAACAAAGTGTCTTTACCTGCAATGTCCTCGTAAGTGAAATTAAGCACCTTACTAAAGTAGCTTGCCTTTTCAGCGGTGATTTTGAGCTTCCTGTTCGAGTTGACTTTGAAAATATAAGCACCCGAAGCATCTGTAGTAGTGGTCAGCGTCTCGGAAGAATCAACCAATGTAATTGTAGCGTCTGCTAATGGTTTTGAAGTTTTGCAATCAAGTACGATTCCTTTTACTGTAAGGTAACTACGTTTAACATGGAAAACTTCTAAACAGCATAGTGATTCGCGGTCTGAACTAATATATCCTTCGGCATCTCCGTCCGCAGAAGGTGTGAAATAAAGATCATCTTTCGATGAATTAAATGGAAATCCAAGGTTTCTAGGTTCAGAAAGGCTTGATAAATCACCGGTACTTTCGAAGAAATCATATCCACCCATACCAACTCTTCCGTTAGCACTAAACAACAGCTTCTTGGAGTCAGTATTGTAATATGGAGCCTGCTCATCTTCTGTGGTATTTATTCCAGGCCCAAAATTAACTGCCTGACCTAAGGATCCGTCGGCTCTTAAAGGAGCATACCAAAGATCGTACTTGCCGGATCCTCCCGGTTTATTAGAAGAGAAAATTAAAAATTTACCGTCTTTGGTGACAAAAGGCTGAATGGAATTAAAGCCTTTAACATTTACCTGGCCAGCTAATTCAATGGGTTCAGACCATGTTTTGCCGGTACCTGGTGTAGCAACCAATTGATAGATCTTCTTGTCACCGTTTGCAGTCCAGCCTGTAATATAAACGGCCTTTCCGTTAGGATGAAATGCTGCGGCAGCCGATTCTTTGTTCTTTCCATCACTGGTTACCAGTTTTTTGATGGTTACACTTTGAGTCAGCGGGTCTCCTGACGCTTCATAAATCGCATTCAGATAGGGTGTTTCTGGTTTAGAAACCTTCGCATTTTCATTATCTGTAAGTACTTCTCTTTTACTTGAAGCTGATACCGGTCTTGAAGATGTGAAGTAAAAGACGTCCTTTTGAATTGTACCGGCATAGTTAGAACCCTTATCGTTAATGCCGTTTTTCAACTTGTCAACATCAAACAATCTTGGGTAACGGAGTTCGTAAAGTGCAAACTGGCAGGAAGCGATCTCAGATTTACCCTTAGCCAGATATCCATCGTTCGTTTTATATTTAGACAGGAATTCCTCGAAGGCAGAAATTGCTTCAGAATATTTCTGATTGGCACGCAAGGTTTCCCCATACCAAAAGCCGCTTAAAATATACTTCGGGTTACTGAATCCTTTTGCTATGGCGTACCAGCTCTCTGCATCCTTAAAGTTTTTATACAACCTTAACGATTCAGCCAATTGAAATACACTGTATTCATAATCGTCTTTCTTTGGACTCTCTTGTTTTATCCGGTTCTCAAAACCATAGGGCACTACAAATCCTGCACTATCAGCAGTTATTTGTAATGCTTTTTTATAATATTCAGCAGCGGCATAGTACTCTTTATTCTGAAAGTAAACATCAGCTGCTCTTTTACTATTGGTTACAAACTGTGCATTTGCTACAGTTGTAAATAGACACAGGATCAGTATT
>DATFQH010000236.1:0-8184 GCA_035264385.1 Pedobacter sp. | reverse complement strand
TAGGCGGACAATAAAACGACCCTGTTAACCGCGTTTCTTTTGGCCAGCTGCGCAAACTTCAATGGTATATCATAGTCGATATGTCGCTGTTTGGCACTGGAACCGGCGGCTTTGAGGGTGGTTCCAAAGCATATGAACAATACATCGCCACTGATCTGTCCGGATACTTGCTCCAGATTGTCAAAGTCAGTCTGGATCTCTGTTAGTTGTTTATCGACTACCCCTGTCGGACGGCGTACGAATACGGCCACTTCTGTGTAGTCCGGATCTGCCAACAGTTTATCGACTAGATCTTTTCCTGTGGCACCTGTGGCTCCGATAATCAAGGCTTTCATGTTTTTTTCTTTTAAAATTACCTAAATAAACCTTTAGATCCTTACTGTTTATTGACTAAGCGGTTTGGAGGGTAATGCACATGTAAATAAAAGTAACTAAGATGGCTTGTAACTTTTTCGAAAGAACAGTCCTCCGGTTTCCTGAATTTCATAGCTTGGTCGGATGATGAAGTATTACGCTTTTCTATTTTTCCTACTTTTCCATTTCGTATGTGACGCTCAGGACAAGCAGAAAGAAATAGTTTCTTTCCTGGATGCCTATAAACGCAAATATAATGTTACCAAACTTATTGAAGAACGGCCACGGATGGATGGTAAGCTGGACGAAGATATGTGGCAGAATAAAGGCGAGTGGTCCGAGAAGTTCTCGCAAGTCATTCCCTTTGAACGTGTATATACGGGATCCTGGACGCGAATGAAGATTTTTTACGACAATGAAAATATTTATATAGGCGTTTATTGTAAAGATGAACATCCCGGGAACATGAATGCTTTTATTGGAAACAGAGATGATAATAGCAATGGCGATCTGATCAGCATTGCATTCGATACTTATCATGACTACCGCGTGGCTCCGGAATTTAACATCAATTTAGGAGGAAATAAGACAGACCTCACTGTTACCGATAAACTCTCGGTAAATTTAAGTTGGAACGCTGTATGGGAGGGCCGAACACATGTTAACCTAACAGATTCTTCCTGGACGGCAGAACTCCGCATTCCTTTCAGCCAGTTGAGATATAATCAAAAAAACGCAGATGGAATCTGGGGATTACATGTAAGACGCATTATTCGTAAAAACAACGAGGTTCAGAATTGGAGTTTGATACCTATAAAGAATAATGGCCATGTTTTTTCTTTTGGAGAAATGCACGGAATGACTGATTTGCCAAAGCCTAGGGGGATAGAGTTTCTACCACATGTTATGGGCAAATATATCAACGAACCTATCATACCCAATAGCCCGTATCAGAAAGGCAGTGCCTGGATAGGGAGTGCCGGTTTAGATCTTAAAGCAGCACTGAGCGATTTTACCATGGACTTGACGATCAATCCCGATTATGGACAGGTGGAGTTGGATCCTTCTGTGATGAACCTATCCGCTTATGAAATTTTCTATGATGAGAAAAGGCCTTTTTTTCTTGAGGGAAAGCATATTCTGGAATTTAATAACAATGAGGAGGGGATGATGTTCTATTCCCGACGGATAGGCGCTATGCCTTCTTATCGTCCTCAGGATATAGACAATATTAACAATTATGCAAGTTCCCCGACTTTCATACCGATCATTGGCGCTTTAAAATTGACGGGCACAAACAGAAGGGGAGTAACGATCGGTGTTTTGGAGAGTGTCACTGCTCAAACGTCGTCAAGAGTTACCCGTAATGGCATATACGATAGGGAGTTGACCGAGCCGCTTACTAATTACACAGTGGCAAGGGTTCAGAAGAATTGGGAAGGGAATACATTGTTAGGTGCGATGGTTACGTCTGTAAATCGAAATCTTGTAGCGGACCATTTAAAGGCTACAATGATTGACAATGCATTTACAACAGGGATAGACTTTACACAGTATTTTGCAAATCGTTTGTATTATATAGATGCCAAAAGTATGTTTAGCAGCTTAAACGGTTCTCAACAAGCTATATTAAATAAAAAGATGAACGCAACGCACTATTTTCATAGAGCATCGGGGGCAGAATATTTGAATCTTGATCCCGACAAAAATACATTGCAAGGTACAGGAGGGTATGTGAAATTGGGTAAGAAGGGAAATGCTCAATGGAATTTCTCAGAAACCTTTAGTTGGTCATCACCGGGATTTGATTTGAATGATGTGGGATACCTCAGGGAATCTGATTTCAAGTCGAACGAAACCGAGGTCGTGCTTCGAAAAACGGATCCCTGGGGACCCTTCAGATTTGCAGGAATCAATCTGACTCAGAAAAATGTTTGGAACTATGGCGGGAATCCAACAAATAATGGTGTTGCCCTCCGCTGGCGCAGTTTGAGTATTAAAAGACGTTTTGAAATGGATGTGAAGGAATCGTATAGTTGGAACACCGTTGATAGCCGCAGGCTGAGAGGTGGGCCAGACATGAGGTATAATCCCAACTTTGAAACGAATGCTACCTTAAACACGGATCGCGCTAAAAAAGTGGTATTCAGATTGAATTATATTGGCAGGCATTTCTTAGGACAGGAGACGAGCTATAATGAATTACGTCCCAGTATGATTTTCCGGTTAGGGAATCATGTCCTGGTCACTGGACAGTTCAGTTATGCCCGGAACAGTGACGATCTCCAGTATGTAAATACCATTACACCATCAAGCAGCGGGGCCGATCATACAGCATATATTATGGGACGAATGAAGCAGGAAACTTACGGCCTGACTTTGAATCTGCAGTTGAATCTCACGCCGGATTTTTCTATCCAATACTATGGTTCTCCTTTCACATCCGTCGCTAAATACGACAAATTTAAACTAGCGGCAGATACCCGATCTTCCAACTACGCTGAGCGCTTTTCTGAATTTAAAAATAATGAGATCAGTTATAATAGCGGTAGTTATACTGTTGATGACGGAAACAATACAATGTCTTTCAAAGATCCTGATTTTAGCTTTAATGAATTCCGTTCTAACCTGGTTGCACGCTGGGAATTTCTGCCTGGATCGTCGATGTATTTTGTTTGGGAGAATAATCGATCCAATCAAGACAATACATATCATCCCGGCTGGGGAAGCAATTTGGATCGGATCTTCGCATTGCCGGCCAGCAACACTTTTTTGATGAAAATCAACTATTGGTTTAGTTTGTAAGGGGATAACGGGTTCCGGTGTTGGAACCGTCAATAAATGCGCTGTTTGCGCGATTCTTTAAAGTGAGCAGCATGACCTATCACAAATTAGCAGATATTGAAGATTGCTGGATGGAAGCTACACTGAAGAATCCAGAAAAGTGGTGAAATAGTTCACAAGCAGTAAGTTATTCTTATTGTTTTGTGTTAAATTACAAATAACCTCATTATATGGTTATGGCAGTATTTCGATCACTTAGCAGCGCTTGTATCACCATGAGAAAAACGACATTTTTAGTGCTACTTACCCTGGTGAGTGCATTTGCATTTGGACAACGCGACCCCCTTATCAATGAATATAAATTGAAAGGAGGAGCAATTACCATTTCCAACATCAGTGACTGGCGAATCCGGGAGCAGGATCTATTACTCAACAGCATCGGTGCACTACCAAATGAAGTGAAGCAAAACTTCGCCCGGCAAGCCGATGATCTATTGAAAAAGCCCTGGTCTGTAATTAGACCTACGGACTATAGTGAATATAGGGAGAATGGCAATAGGGTTAACTTTGAGAATTTGTATCTCGGTAGAAGATCAAAGCTATCGGTCCTTTGTGTTGCTGAACTGGCAACCGGCAAAAGCAAGTATCTGCCGGAAATCGTAAAGGGCTTAAACCTCATTCTGGCGGAAACCACCTGGGTACTCCCGGCACATCATTATACCGAAAAGAGAACCACGGACCCTGATCCTTCTGATCCCATCATTGACCTATTTGCCGCAGAAACTGCCGCCGACCTGGTCTGGATCAAACTACTGTTAACTAAACAACTGGAAATCGTTGCTCCGAAACTTGTTAGCGTGATTGACCTGGAACTAGAGAAAAGAGTGTTGAAACCGTATATGGAGCGCAATGATTACTGGTGGATGGGGCTTAATGATAAGGGAAAGCAGAACAACTGGAACATCTGGATCAACTCAAATATGCTCAAGGTCGCCGCAATTGCTAAACAGGATTCGGTCCGGCGGACTGCTATGATCGAAAAGATCATTCGTTCATCGGATAGCTTCGTGAATTCCTATGCCCCAGATGGGGGATGCGATGAGGGGCCTTCCTATTGGAGTGCAGCAGGCGGCTGCCTTGGAGAGTTTATAACTCTTTTAAACAGAATTTCTGATGGCCGGTTGACCTGGAACAAGAACGGGCTAATCAAAAACATTGGCTCCTATATTTATAAGGTGCAGATCGACGGCAGACGCTTTGTCAACTTCGCCGATGCTCCGGCTTCTACCATCCCCGACCCTGGCAGGGTGTATAACTTTGGGCAGCATTTTAAGGATCAGGATTTAAAGTCTTTCGCTTCCTACCTTGTCAAGCTTTTCGGTAACCCAGGCACATACCTTAACGCCGGTTCAATAAATACTTTTGCCGGTAGTGTCAGAACCTTTAAGGATCTGACGAAGGTACCCCCAAAGGCCCCGCTGCCCGAAAAGAATTGGTTTCCAAATCTGCAGATGGTTAATTTGCGGGCAAAAGCTGGAAATACTAAAGGCTTGGCCTTTATGGCTAAAGCTGGCAATAATGATGAAAGCCACAACCATAATGATGTTGGGAATTTCATGATCTATGCGGATGGCGACCCGGTTCTTATCGACCTTGGAAAAGGAACCTACACGCGGGAGACTTTTAGCAGGGACCGTTATAAACTGTGGTATATCCAATCGGGCTGGCACAACTGCCCTACAATAAATGGATCGGATGAACACAACGGACCTTTATATGAGGCAGAACATGTCAAGTTCAGTCCTGGTAAGACGATAGACAGGTTTCATATGGATCTGGCGAAAACCTTTCCCTTGGATGCAGGCATTAAGAACTGGACCCGTGAGTTTGATTATGATAGACAGAACAAGCAGGTCGTATTAAGAGAAAGATATGAGCTGCTAAAATCTGTGGGAGCAACGCAGTTAAACTTCATTGCCTGTAAGCTGCCTGTCAAAGAGAAAGACGGCGTAATTACACTCAGCTCGATGACAGGGGCTTCAGCAATTTCAATGAATTATGATGCCGCTTTATTTGATGTAACTATCGAAAGTAAAATAATGGATGATGAGTCCCTAAAGAGCGTCTGGGGCAAATCGGTTTACCGAATAATCTTGAAAAGGCGCGGAAACGAGCTCAAAGGCGGCCATCAGATCGTCTTTAACAAATGCACAAAGCAAAGACCAGTTTATTGATTACTTAGTAGCAAATAGCGGGCTCCTGAACTCGAAAACGTCAATTTGGAACGAAGTTGTCTGAACTTAGTTTGAACCCAAGAAAATTCGGTTTACTGGCGGAACTATCGCATTGATAATTCGTCTTCAACTGTTGTCCTGCTGCCCGAACGTCAGCAGGTTGTGATCGGGATCGAGTACAGAGAATTCCCGTTGGCCCCAGGGCTTCGTCTGCAGATGGCCACTAGGTTGGAGGGGGACGCCGCGGTCTACAAGGCGATATATTTTAATGGGTGACACCCCGCCAGAAATACGATTACCTGCTGTTGCATAAGCCGATGTACGGAAACCTCCTCCTGCACGATCTTACCAAGCTGGAAGAATACTCGGAACGCTTAATTAGATGATGAAGTGACTCAATATGTAGACCCAGCAGTTCGCAATCTGTAAAGGCTTTGATTACCTCATCAGCTGGTTTTTAGATGGAGGTGCTAACCACACAATCAGCATCTCCATACAGCTCTATAATCCTTTGGCCGGTTTCTTCCAGCCTATATTGGTAACAGGCTCCTTTTAGCAGGAAGGTCAGAGCGTTGCACGTGGCGCCTGCGCAGTAGGTAGTCGTTTTTTTTGAGCTGCCTGAAGCTGCAATGGAGGAGGATTTGCTCAAGCTCCTGCTGATTAAAACTACCGATCTTACCAGACATTCTTTTAAGGCTTTGAGTTTATCCATATGATATGTCATCACTTCAATCTAAGACAAAAAGAAGGGCACATAAAGCAGCAGTGTAGCAGTGTTTATGTGCCGGCATGGTCGTTTTAAACATCAACAAATAGTTCATCGTTCCAACAACGCTGTCGAACCGGATAAATTTTCCAACGGATATGCGGTAAATCTCAGATTTTGCGATTAATACGTACTGGCTGGTGTCTTTTACGCATTTTCAGAGCTCGCTAAAACCTGGCCGTGAACAACGTGTTTACTTACTGCTAAGTGCCATTCCGGGACAGTGAATTGGTGAGTACTTGGAACCTGATGACAAATTTTTTAAACTTATTGGGTTTTTTGTCAGATAGTTTAACTCTTTTCTTACCATAAAACTAATGCCTATGAAACCTTTAACCGTTTGGGCCGCCAATACGCAATCAGAAGTTCAGCAATCTGAACCGGTGGCTTTGCTTGAATCCGCGAAACTAAACCTGGCCGTATTCCTGACCAGTGATTCACTATGGTTATTGCACACCTGGAAGGATGGAAGCTGCGTTGGTTTTCGGACGGCCTATTCGCCTTCGGGCAAGCTGGAGCTGATAGAGCGCTCCGAAGATGACGGGGTGTTCCACTTTGTAATGGAATGTTCTGCACTGAAGCATACCGTGCTGGTCAGTTTTCCGGAATCCAATGGACAGGCCTTCAGGTATAGAGTGCAGATGGAGCCGAAGATCCCTGTGCTATTCCCTTACTCGCCGAGGGATATCCTTAGCTTTGATAAAAGCGGCAAGGTCAGGGAGAACGGCGAAATTCATACCCAGCAGACTGGTACGCGTTCAGGGATACTCTTTTTTAACGATGGAAAATCGGGCTCTGTATTTTACTTTCAGAATTTAACGGCCTTAAACGACTACTGTCAGGCTACGGAAACTTCTGCTGGTGGTGTGGTCGGCGGCCAGTGGCCGGAGATTGGCTTTTCCTTGCCATCCGCCTCAAAACCGTTGGAGGTGGGTAAAACCTTTACCCTCTCGGACGCATTTGTACGGCTGGATCCGGAGGTGATTAAGGAAACATCAGAAATCTCCATTAAATATCTTGAACACCTGGCTGATACCTATCTGGTGATTCCTAGACCGGAACGTCACTACCACAACTGGCTGGAAACAGTAGAGCGCGGGTTGGACGACTTGTATTACCATAAGGGCTGCTGGACTTTTGGCGGCGGAAATAACTATTTAAATGCCTATGTGGCAGATTATAAAAGCCCACCCGAGGTAATGGTACAGCTTGCAGTATTGCTGCCGATGATCGAATATATCCAGTGGAAAGGGGAGAAGAGTCATCGGCTCATCGATGACCTTAAAGCGGGACTGCCGGCATTTTATAAGGAAGGTTTGAAAACGATCGTTCGTTGGCTGCCTTCACTTGAGCAAAACCTGGATCATTCTGAGGAGCAGAAAAAGCCGGATGTGATGGATGCCTGGTACCTGCATCATCCGATGATGAACTTAGCCAGGCTAGCTGATCATGGGGATGAGGTTGCCCGGAAGTTGCTCTTGGACTCCATTGATTATGTTATTAAAGTTGCTCATCAATTTGATTACCAGTGGCCCGTGTTTTACCAAATGGCTACTCTTCAGGTGCTCAAAGCGGAAACAGCTGAGGGCGAAGGGGGAGAAAAAGATGTACCCGGAACCTACGCCGATCTGATGCTGAGGGTCTGGAAGCTGACCGGTGAGCATCGGTATTTCCAGGAAGCTATAAAGGCAGCGGAAAAATTAAAAGGTCTTGGTTTCAAAATCTTTTACCAAGCCAATAACACGGCTTACGGAGCGGGTGCAATGCTTCGGCTGTTTAAAGAGACAAAAGATGAAACGTATTTGAAACTGAGCTACGATTGTTTGGCCGGGGTATTTAACAATGTGCAACTCTGGGAGTGCGACTATGGCCATGCTAAAAACTTCCCGACTTTTTTTTCGGTATTTCCGCTCAAGGACGCTCCCTATACTGCGGCCTACGAAGAAGAGGAAGTTTATGCAGCTTTACATGATTACCTTAAGGAATCGGAAGGAATAGATATTTTGCCTGCTGTGAGACTGCTCATCACAGAATTTATCCGCCACA
>DATFQH010000235.1:0-6850 GCA_035264385.1 Pedobacter sp. | reverse complement strand
TTGCGTGGATATTCCTATTTCAGCACCCAAACCAAAAACTTGTCCGTCTGTGAATCTGGTTGAAGCATTTAGGTAAACTGCCGCTGCATCCACTTGGTTCAAAAATAATTCTGCCTTATCCATATCCTGTGTTACTATGGCTTCTGAGTGTTTTGAGGAAAATTCAGCGATGTGCTCAAGGGCCTCCGTAGTGTTGGTCATCAGTTTTATTGAACACTTGAAATCCAAAAATTCCCTCCCATAATCCTCTGGGCGTGCCAAGGTCAAATATGGGTAGTTCAAACCCTGCAAAAGTTCATAAGAACCGGCGTCTGCAAATACCTCTACGTGATATGGTAAAAGCAGAGGGGCAATAGTCCTTATAAACGAACCTGCCACTTCCTCATCTACCAAAATTGTATCCAGTGAATTGCATACCGATGGACGCGAAACTTTAGCGTTCAAAACGATTCTTGCGGCATCATCGATAACTGCTGTTTTCTCCACGTAGGTATGGCATACACCAGCACCCGTTTCAATGACAGGTACAACTGCATTCTTTCTAACAAATTCAATAAGCTGGTTTGAACCTCTGGGAATAATAACGTCTATATATTTCTCAGCAGTAAGTATATCGAGAATGTATTTGCGATCCGCAGGCAATTGCTGAACAATATATCTGTCTAATCCAAATTCCAGCAATACATCCTGTATCAGCGAAACCACATATTGATTGGTGTGGTTCGCATCCTGCCCCCCCCTTAGCAGACAAACATTACCCGACCTTATGCACAAGGCCGCAACATCAATAGTGACGTTTGGCCTCGATTCATAAATTACCCCAACAACACCAAGTGCCACAGTTTTTTTCTGGATAAACAGCCCGTTACTCATTGTGTTTTCAGACAGTAATACATTAGTTGGATCGGGCAGATTAGCGACATCGTTGAGACTTTCTGATAAAGCTTTTATCCGCTCCTCATTCAACAACAGACGGTCAAGTTTAGGATCTTCAGGATCCATTTTCTGTAAGTCTTTCTTATTCTCTGCTATAATACTTTCACTATGCGAAGTTATCACATCAGAAAGTCGCATCAGAACGTTTTTCTTACCCATATCACTCAAAAATGAGATAGACTTCTTAGCATTCTGAGCATTAATTAACTGGTTTTGGATAGATTCCATTTCGATTTATAGTATCACAATATCACTGGCATTTGCTATTTCCAGGTTATGTTGTTTTGAATTTTGAATTATCGTATTTGAAGCTGCTTTAGCGCGTGCTACAGCGACAATATTATTTTCCCCATCAGTGATTTCAAAGATCTCACCATCTGCAAAATCTGCAATAATAGATTTTACACCTACAGCTAATAGACTTTTACGCTTTCTGATGGCTTCACATGCCCCGTCATCTATCATCAGACGGCCTGTTACAAGACTTCCACTGGCCAGCCATTTATTTCTGGATGAAATTGAACTGTTCTTAGGAGCACATACCGTACCTGTTTGCCCTTGAACTGCTTTTAAGATACCGTCTTCAGTGCGGACACCAAATATTACTACCTTAATTCCCATACTAGAGGCCAGATGAGCAAATGTTAATTTGGAAGTCATACCCCCCAATCCCACTTCCGAGGTTTTTTTATGTGCAAGTGAGAATACATCATTATTAATAGTTTGAATCCTGGGTACTACATTTCCATCAGCATCCAATACTCCCGGAACGGAAGTACCCAGTAAAATTAAAGAAGCACCAAAGCCGACGCCCAGCAATGTAGCCAGCTCGTCGTTGTCCGAAAACTTCAATTCCAGATTACTTACCACATCATTTTCGTTAGCGATCGGAATTACCCCATTCTTCCAGAGTTCTTCGTAGGTTTCCTTTAACTGCAGAAATTGGACGCGATTGGAAAAGTGCTGCCTTTCGCAGAGACTTTGAGCAATGGAGACTCCATACTTTTCAAAATGTTTAGAATAGGTACTTAATAGCAATGGATTACCAATAGAGGCCGCCGCCTTTCGTTCGCTGATCTTGCCCTTATAATTTTTAATATATTTTTTGCCGGCGGCAACAGCACCGGATGAAACCAATATCAAATGATGATCAGAAGCAAGCTCTGCTACCTGTCGGGTGATGTCTGCAATAATTAATTCATCAATTTCACCTTTTGAAGTAGTAATAGAGGCTGAGCCCAATTTTAAGACAAGGATTGACTTGGCCATTTAGTCGTTTATTATAGATTTAATTTAGAGATTCCGAAAATAGATATTTTAAGGCGTAACGCCCAAACAACACCAAAAAAAAACCTCCTGCTCATTTAAAAACAGGAGGATTTCTATATTTTGAAAGATTTGTTTATAAAAGTGTCGCCTGTAATTGTATATCCAAATTATATGCCTTGCTCACGGGGCAATTTGTTTTAGCTCCAGCTGCAATTTCTTGAAAATGAGCGTCTTCGATACCAGGAATACTGGCCTGAAGTACAAGATGTGAACTGGTAATCACTCCGTTATCTAACGAAACTGTGGCTTTAGTTTCCAGAGAAGTTGGATTAAAACCTGCTTCGGTAAGATCCAGACTCAATTTCATAGTAAAACATCCGGCATGGGCAGCAGCCATTAATTCTTCAGGATTGGTACCAATTCCTTCCGCAAACCTGCTGTTGAAAGAATATTGTGTCTTTTCAAGAACTTTACTGTCTGTGGTTAGGTGGCCTGCGCCTTCTTTAATTGTGCCATTCCAAACGGCAGTTGCATTACGTTTCATAATTTTCAGAGATTATTAAGTTTTGTTACGGTTGCGGTTCAGCTTGATTTTAATCTTGCCATCCTCACCGTCGGTTGCCAGTAAATGTAATACAATTCCCTTCATTCTCCGCTCTTTTAATTGTTTCCTGTCTGTAATATCTTCGTCTTTTTTAGGATTTCTGAGCGGCACATCGAGTGAGATATTGGTCCCGATACCCAAAGAATAAATACCTGTTACATCCATATTCAGCAAACTGGTATTGATTTGCATCGGGTTAATGAAAATATTTTCCCCATTGATATCGAGTTTACCATTCAGCTGCTCAAAAGCAATATTATCAAGATCACGAAAGGGAAAAGCAAACTTTCCAACGTTCTTTACCGGCTCAAAACTAAGCAGGGCTCCTTTTTTTAAATCAAAAATTACACTTCCACTCAGCGACTTTGGCAATAGTTTGCCCTGCTCATTGATCAGTCCTGAGATATTTGTCTTTGAAAAAAGATATCCTTTGAGATTTTTTGAGGTAAGTGATTTCATTCCAAAATTGTCAAAGGCATAAAAAAGATGTTTTACATCAACGTTAGCAAGCGTAGTATTCAGAATAAATTTGTTGACTCCTCTTTTTTGTGTAATTCCTCCATTTAGTTTCAAAGACCCTCCGGCATGCTTAACAGTTACATTTTTAATCGCTATTCCCGATTCCGAAAGTAACAGATCCGCATTCGCCTCAGTAGCCAGGAATTTATTGTAATATACCTTATCTACTTTTAAGTTCATATTTACCTGACTCATTTCAAATGCAGCATTTAGATTGTCAGAAAAATTAGACTTGGGAGTTCTTTTTTTTGCTTTGGGCTTTCTTGTTCCAAGGAACCCAATGAACTCTCCCAAATGAACTTCAGGACTTCTGATCTGCCAATTCAATAGGATCTTTTCAGGTGAATTATAATACAGGTTAAGAAAGTTTTGAATACTCCCGTCCATATAGACTATGCTTTTTCCACTTTGCAGCCTGATATTTTTAATAAACAGATCGTGATCAGTAAAATTCAATGAAATAGCAGTATTTCTGAAACTCACCTTCCGCGGAACATAAGTTACATCGGCATTTTTAATGTCAATTATTCCTTTAACAAAAGGCTTCGTCAATACAAAGTTTACAATATCTGCTTTATAGGCAAGCTTTACATCCGCCGTTCCCTTCCCAAATTTTAGCATATTATCCCCGATCACATTATTTAGCTTAGATATATCAAATTTTGACCTAAAGACCCCGGTGGCAATAGGATTGTCCAGATCATTTATAGATGCAGTGTCAATAGAAAAAGGCATTTCTTCATAATTTCCTTTAAATCCGTAAAGCTTAATCGCAGAGTTGGCATCAGTAAATCCTTTTCCATTTACAAAGCTATTGGTAAAAATGCCTGAAAAGCTACAATTGTTTACTACTCCACCTGGGGTAGTCAGCACATTTTCCTTCACAATTGCTTTTACATTAATAGCCGGATCCCCGCCCGGCCCCATATTTCCTGCAAGAGTACAATATACATGAATCGGTTTGTCCAGATTGAACATATTAAGCTTCTCAGTAATATTTGGAGCCAGCAATGCAGACGCACTTTTCCACAAAATATCCTTTGTCTCAATATTGATCTTAAATTCAGTATTAGCTTTAGACAGATCAAACGCTGCACCTATAATAAATGGATCTTCACCGATCTTCAAAACATTGGGAGCTATCGTAATGATCTTCTTATCATCTGCGTAACTGATCTTAAAAGGCCCCTCCAGCAGTTTGTCTTTTATAAAACTACCTCTCCTGGTATTAAATGTCAGGCTTTTTACAAACGTTTTTAACTGAATGTCTGCCTCCCAGTCTGACCATGAATAATCAATCTTACCTCGAAGATTGTTTACTACAAACTGAAATAGTTTATGTCCCTTCTGATTGTCCATAACAAAATTCACGTTATTCAACGTAAATTTCCCAATCTCCATATCAGATCCCCCATCCTTTGCAGTTGTCTGCTTCTTTTCTTTCTTTTTAAAGATAGAAGTATTACTGTATCCGTTGCTGTCGGTATACAGATAAACTGATGCGTTATCTATCCCTATTTTACCTATTTCAATTGTGCCGGTAAGCAGGCCAAGCGTATTCAACGAAACCTCCAGCTGCTTCGCAGTTAATAGCGTGTGCTTGTGCAACTCCCATTTCTGGTCTTTCAACAAAACATTTCTGAGTTTTATACTAACACCGGGAAAGCCACTTAAAAAGGTAGGCTCCATACTTTCAATCGTCATGGATCCATTGAGATTCTTATTGAGTTCCTTGGTGATACTGAGTAATAACTCTTTCTTATTGACACTGACATAAACAGCAGTAGCAATATAAATGATCAGCACAAGACCGAAGAGAATACCAACTATTTTAAGCGTTATTTTAGACCAGCGAGACATTATTTTTATTTAATTATCAAACGATTAGACCCTCGCAATTGTTTTAACAATTTAGCTAATGTACGCTTTGCAAAGATTATTACACGCCCTAAATGCATAGGTTGTAATACCCATGATGCATTTCACGTATACTAAAGTACGTTTCTTTTTTTGATCTGGTTTTGAGAAAACCCTGATCACTGTCTTTAGGAAGATAAAATAAAAAGATCATAATGTGCGAAGACACACATTTACAAAAACATTAAGATGTCTGTAGCTTCAAAACAACATTGGTATCAGCTCTCATCCCCTCAATCAATTCGGCATTTCCACTAAGTTTCTGTCCATAAGAAGGAATCATTTCCTTTAATTTTTTCTGCCATTCTGCAGTTTTTATCTCATTGCTAAAACAGCGCTCCATCAGTGTGATCATAATCGATACCGCAGTAGAGGCACCTGGCGAAGCGCCGAGAAGCGCAGCAATAGATCCGTCGGCAGCAGTAACTACCTCTGTTCCAAACTCAAGAATACCTCCGTGCTCTTCATCCTTTTTGATTACCTGGACCCGCTGTCCTGCAGTCTCAAGCTCCCAGTCTTCCATTCTGGCACTAGGAAGATATTCCTTCAAAGCCTCTAAACGGTCTTCTGGTGATTGCCTGACCTGATCGATAAGATATTTTGTCAGCTGCAGGTTATCCAAACCTGCAGAAATCATTGGCCGGATATTGTTAATCTTGATAGACAAAGGCAGATCAAGCAGAGATCCGTGTTTTAAGAAGCGGGTGGAAAATCCCGCATAAGGTCCAAATAGTAACGCTCTTTTACCGTCGATCATGCGGGTGTCCAAGTGAGGTACCGACATAGGCGGAGCACCTACAGAGGCTTTCCCATAAACCTTGGCATTGTGACGGGCTATAACTTCGGGGTTTACACATTTTAGCCATTGTCCGCTAACCGGAAAGCCCCCAAATCCCTTCCCCTCAGGAATATCAGATTTTTCAAGTAAAGGCAATGAACCTCCGCCAGCACCTATGAAAACAAATTTAGCCTTAACCAGTCTTTTCTTGCCTGTAAGCTCATTTTTTACTTTTATCTCCCAAAGGCCATTCTTTTGCTTCAGTTTACGCACTTCATGGCTAAAATGCATGTTCACCTTTTCCTTTTTTTGGAGGTGGCTGAACATCATTCTGGTCAATGATCCAAAATTCACATCCGTTCCTAAGGTCATTCTCGTCGCCGCCACTTTCTCTGCAGGATCCCTTCCGTCCATTACCAATGGCATCCATTCCTTCAATTGAGCAGGCTCTTCAGAATAGAGCATCCCTTTGAAAAGACTGCTTTTCTGCAGGTTATTATATCTTGTCTTTAAGAAATCAACATTATCAGCGCCCCAGACAAAACTCATGTGGGGAATGCTTTTAATAAAAGATTCAGGCGAATCAACCAAATTATTATTCACCAAAAAGGCCCAGAATTGTTTTGATACTTCGAAAGATTCAGCAATTGCAACAGCCTTTTTTGTCTCTACAGTACCATCTTCAAGTTGCGGTGTATAATTCAATTCACAGAAAGCAGAGTGGCCGGTTCCGGCATTGTTCCATGCATCCGAACTCTCGGCAGCAGCAACATCTAATCGCTCGAAAATCTCAATACTCAGATCGGGTTGCAATTCCTTTAGTAAAA
>DATFQH010000234.1:0-2674 GCA_035264385.1 Pedobacter sp. | reverse complement strand
CGGCTTTAACTACAGTGTTACTTTTCGGAAGCTCAGCATTTTGCTTTACCATCACTGGTGGCCTGGCAATTACTTTAGCAGGGTCAACCTTTGGTTTTTCATTAGAGTTTGACATAAAATTTGATTTAATAATTTCTATTTTTTGTACTTGTTGTTTTTCATTAGTGAGCATAATTCCCGCACAAATTGAATACGGTATTAATGCAAACAAGGCATATTGTATTGCCAACAGATTGAACTTTGCTTTTCGGTTGTTCTTTTGAATGTTGTGAGACAAGCAATCCTGCAATTGAATCAGATAAGATTCCATTAAGTACATATTTACCTCTCTCTCCTCTATTCCCTGAGATAAATACTCTTCCCGTAAAGTGGTGTAGAACACTTTAGGTTCCTCAATAAACGCGGTATAAACCGGTGTTAATAATCTGATTGTATTGACCAGTGAAATACTGAAAAGAACAACAAACGAAATAAAAACAAAAGTATAGAAACTAAAAAATCCTTGATTTTCCTCGATAAGAAATTTAAACAGTGAAATACTAAATACCGCGAATACGGTATATACGATAGAGATGAAATTTATCCTACCAATTATTTCGGCTGATCTTTCGTTTTCATCCCTTAGCCTTACCTCGTTCCACTTTATTTGCTGTTTCTTGTCGCCGAAGTCCAATATTTATACCTGTAAGTTATTGCTAAATATACTAGTAATAGTTCAAATAACATGGGCTTCTCAGAGACTTATATTAGTCGATCGTTCTTTATAGGTTATGGCAATAGAACCAGAGCGACTTTTTATAACCACATCTTGCAACGGCTCTTTCTTTAATTCTTCTAGATTTTCAATGTACGGATTCAAATAGCGTGTATTCCTATATCCTAACTCGATCCGCTTGCCATGAAGAACAACACTATTCATCACGTCATTTTGCGCATTTAGCATACTTTCCTCCTTAAGCATGCCGATAAACATAATCACCCCATCTCCATATATCAGCTGCAAGCTGGTTACCGGATGGATACCCCGCGTACATGGACGTTTCCGCGCCACAAAATAACACCACCTCCCCTTTTCTAATTAATTCAAACACCCTATTATACATCAAGCCAATATTATTTATAGATACCAAAGTCGGAAATAAGTAGTCCTTTTGGATAACTTTACACCGCTAAAAGCAAAGATAATTTGTTTTTGGATTGAAAATTAGCCTACACTAATTTTATTAGTATCCCGAACCCGATGACGGCAATACATTACTATTAGAAGGCATTAATTCATGAGTGCCTCTAATTGGCCTGCAATTATTGAATGTTCTGGCCCAAGACCCTTGTACTTTTTAATAATCTCTAAACGTAAACCCTTAAATATCATTATCTCAGGAAAAGCCACAATATTCTTTTGACTTCGATATAGTTCATTGAAGATTTTCTGTCTGTGGATATCATCCAAAGCTTCCCAGACGCTTGGTTTTAAAAACCAATGATCTGAACCATATAGCATCCAGGATTCCACTAATGTCAAAAGATTAAATGGGCTACCAATGTACCGTTCAAAATATTTTTCAATGTGTTTTTTATGTTTATGGAACGATCCGGCAACAAGATAGGTTTTACCTTGCAAGGGTAAAACATTGATGATTAAGTTAAGCTTTTGAACACCCGCGCCATATTTTACACCTATACCGCCACGACCAGCCAGACATACTGGAATCTCCGTATCAATAACAACCGCATGGCAAAAGAACCGCTCTTCCTTTCCCTGCTTAATATCGTTAAAAGCCGCTGATTTTAGCCGGTATAGTGTCCGAAGGTATTTCCTGGTTGACAGTAAGTATTTTTTTAGATAACGAACTATCCCATTATCGAATTTATAAGAACTGCTAATAATACCAGCTGAATTCTTATCTAATCCCAACTTCGCAAGTTCACTATAAAACCTTTCATCCAATTTTTGATTTCTGAAGCCTACATAGACATCTAGCCATTTAAGAAGCGAGCGCTTCACCTCTTGATTCACACTAATCTCCCGGCATATCGTGCGAAAAAGTTGAAGACCTATCTGCCTTTCATCCTTAAAATCTTTCTGTGCTTCAAATTCCTGGAAAATATTTTCATGGAATGTACAAAATCCAGGGAACACCGAGGCTTTATGATAACCGATTTTGCCAATCCAGGAATCCTTCTCGGTCCGGCCTGTTGGGGAGATTAGGTGTCCGGATTCCGCGGTCTGTTTAAGTGAGCTTGATTCTTGGATAGTATGCGAATTTTTTATACTTCTTTTATCGCATTCTGGATAAAAACATAGCGCAGCTTTATCACAATCTTCAACCGCCTTATTTTTAATACTGTGAATTAATTTAGGCAAGTCATTACCGCCAGCGAATATGACATTCTCATTGGCTTCAAATTCTGCAATTGACCGGTCAAATGCCAAGATGGTCTTAACCAGATTTAGGGCGTCGTCAGGATTTATTACATTCACTTGTGTTTCCAATCTTAGTTTTCTTGCAAACTAATAATAGTCATTGTTATCTATACCTACAAAGAAAAATACACGCTTTCAGGAAGTATCAGGCGGGACGCTTCCAACCTGTTTGGAGTATCGACCAACAATAAATGGAAGCCCCTTTGGTCGACAGGGCTGGCATGGAATATTGCCAAAGAATGGTTCACC
>DATFQH010000233.1:0-2815 GCA_035264385.1 Pedobacter sp. | reverse complement strand
GAACGGCAGCTGTTTTACAGACTGTTTTGTGCCATTGCAGGCAGAAAGTAAGCAAATAAAAAAAAGTAAACCAATACCGTGTTTCAAGTTCAAATGTTTTGTGTTCATATTTGGTTAATCAGGACAAGCAGCGGGTGCAGGCAATGCCTGTACGTCCTGCCACTAATATAACATAAACTTAAAATAGCAGCATCCTGTACCTACCTGCCTGAGAAGTCTGCGTCTTTAATGAAGTCAAAAAAGATCCGGTAATGTCAAATCTGAATCCATGATGAGATTACTATAATACAGCGAGAATAGAAGTAAATTTGTTAAAGCGCTTTAACCTGCAGATTATCTATGGTAGCCATACAATCGAACGATCTTAGTCCGATGGGCCCCGATTTGAATTCCGAATCGGTAACCGAAATAACAGGCTCCTTATTATCACCAAAATAAACGCTGATCTGATCGCCTTTAGCCAGAATTCTAATCTTATATTCAGTATCCATTTCCAGCTTCTGCAGATGTTCTTTTAAAACGATCCATTTCTGAGCTGATGTTTTTCCAAGTTGGATCTTTCCATGCTCCGCATCAATGCCCAGGTAATATCCACTGTAAGAATCGGCTCCCAGATTCAGGTCTGAAACCCTGAAGATCAGTCCGGCATTTCCCTTTGACGCCAGCTTAATAGTAGCCTCATAACTAAGATCGCTGAAATTAGTACCGCTTTCAATTGCCTTTACGCCATGAATTCCGTATCCCCAGGATCCTTTATTGGACGCCGCATGAATTGCCCCCTCTCTGATGAACCACTGGCCGTAGGTAATCCAGTTTTTCATGGTTGCGTTTGTGAAATTTTCCGAGAATGTCCTCTCAGGATGTTCTGGTATTCCGATAACGGGGAAATTGCTCAGTCTGATGTTCTCTGATCCATAAGGAGTCAGCACTATTTCTTCCAGCGGTTCTGACGATGCTACAGGACTTCGGGGAACTTCAGCCGCATGCATCAGGTTATCTGATAAGGTCCATGATGGGATCTTCCTCGCCTTCGCCTTCAGCTTAACCGGGGTTACCGATTGCTCAAACGGGTTTTCAGGCATCGCAGTTTCTACTACACTTACCGACTGGTCTATATGGGCAGGATCTATCACCAGGCCATAATTCCATGCGGATGCCGGCTCAACTTCATAATCAAAAAACCCCTTCACCGGATGTGCTTTACGGATGGAATATTTCGCATCGATCTTTAAGCCGTACACCAATGGCCCGCGCTCTATACTTACCGAGTTGTTTACCTGGTCTGACAGTTTCAGAGTCATAGGAAAATCGATAACGATCTTATCGCCACTTTTCCAGTCTCTGCGCAGGTTAAAGATCTGGCCTTGTTTAACTCCTTTTTGCTGAATACCGTTTACAGCGATCTGTGGCTTTTGACACCATTCCGGGATCCTCAGCTTTAAGGGAAAATTTGCCGCCTTATCCAGCGAAACCCTGATGACAATCTGCTCTTCAAATGGATAATTGGTTTCTACCGCCAGTTTAACCGCCGCGCCCTCACCTACCGATGCGCTGACTTCTACCGGAGCATAGGCGATTACCGCCAGTCCATGATCCGGAGTTGCCACCCAACTGTTCTTGGCAAAATATGGCCAGCCCATATGCATATTATACCTGCAGCAGCCCATGCCAGAATAAGGGCTCAGCAGGATCCCGCCATCATAATCTTCGTCGAAACCGCTATGGCCGTACTTGCAGAAAAGCTGGTTGGGTTGGGTATAATACAAATGAGACTTAATATCACGGCTGTATTGTGCCGGCAAGGTATTGAATGCAATTTTTTCCAGTCTGTCTCCTATAGATGCGTCATGAACAATCCTTGAAGTTGTTTCAAGACTTTGCATCCATTCCACCACTGTACAGGTTTCAGTTCCCTGAAAAGTGCTTTTACCCGATAAAAATTCTGTCCCTGAAGCCACACCACCAGACTGCCCGTGATCTCTGCTTAGGTTTTCGATTCCTTTCCAGGTTGCGTTCCTATAAAAAGGATCGTGGTTGACCAGCGAGAAAAGAACAGGCATTTTGAGCGCCTGCCCCACACTCACGCTATGCTTGGTATGAAAGTCGTCTCCAAAGTAATAAAACTGGTTGTTGGTATAGATATTAGCCCAGGGATAGGCCTGGGTGTTTAATTTTTGGGCAAGTGTCAATAAAAACGCATCCCCGGTCTTATTGTACAGCCACAATACAATTTCTATGTTATCGCCCGTTCTGGATTTACTCCATTCAAACAAGGGCATCTTATCGAGATTATCCAGCTGATACCTGAAGTACCGGGTAAAAAAGCCGATCACCTGTTCATCTCCGGTTGCTTCATAATAACTCTGGATGGCATACATCATCGGCATCCGCGGCCACCAGTCGTTCATTTTGACAGGACCAAAAGAGCCGTCCGCACGCTGATTTTTCAGCGACCAGTTGATCCATTTTAATGATTTAGCCTTTAAAACCGGGTCGTCCAGCGTATAAGCCAGGGCAATCAGTCCTTTCACATAATAGGGTACACGCTCCCATCCCGAGCCCTTTCCACCCAGCCAGTCTGATTCCGGGCCCAGATTATCAGCTTCAGGATAAAGTGCTTCTGCATGGCCTGTTGCGCCATCCTTCTGAAGTTCAAGTTGTTTTAACAACCAGCCTTTGGCTTTGATACTACCAAGAGGAAGCTGTACGTAGCTATCTGCTGAAAGCGGCGCACGGTTATAGTTGTAACTTTGAACGGATCTGTTCTGGGCAGACACAGTCAGTGAAAAAGCGTAAAGGATACAGGTGAGTAAAG
>DATFQH010000232.1:0-13238 GCA_035264385.1 Pedobacter sp. | reverse complement strand
GCACCAAGTAAATGATGTTTTTCCAACCAGTAAGGTTGCGTAATCGTCAATCCCGCCTTCACTTGTTTATCCTCCGAAACAAACTGATTAGGTGATAAAGTAAATGACGAACCACTGATGCGTTCATCTACTTTTACGGTCAATGGAAAACTACTTTTAACCCTGGAAATACCCTGTATTCTAACATTAATTGTTTCACCTGATGCATAGGAAGAATTTACCGCAGCACTTTCCAGCCAGATACCCGCGCAAGCCAGGATCAGATCGTCCAGCAAAACTTGTTTAAATGCCTTCCCTTTTACTAAAGCTTTCAATTTCAGTAGCTTTTCAACAGACCCCGAAGGATTTGACACGTCATACTCCTTGTTGATCTCATTCAGTAATTGCTGAATTGCCGCACCGCCCTGTAGGCGTCCAAGTGTAAAATCGATACCCTCAAAAAGATCAGACTTTGCTGCTTCACCAGCTACGGGAGAAAAATACTCCATAGAAGAGCCCCGTTGTCTTCCCGAACCAAAGCCCTGGCTCCGGTGGTTAGAACGGCTCTCAGCTGCTATTTCTCCATAACTTTTGCCCAGTAATGCATTATATGTACCCACGTCTATCTTCAGTTGATCTTCTGAAGTTGTATTGACACCACCGAAATTAAATCCATTCCAGACAATCCTCTTTGCCTGCCAGGGCTTAACAAAGGCCAGCTGCCCGGGAAATTGCTTTGGATCTGCAGCGGCAGCAAAAGCTTCATGAGCTAGTATAGCAGAACCAGAATGGTGTCCGTGTCCCGCACGCCCATCCTCAGGAAAACGGGTAATGATCAGATCAGGCTGAAATTTTCGGATCGTCCATACCACATCTGCAAGAATCTTTGCTTTATCCCAGATCTTAAAGCTTTCTTCCGGATTCTTGGAAAACCCAAAATCATTAGCCCGGGTGAAGAACTGTTCAGCCCCATCGGTACGGCGGGCCGCGAGTAGTTCCTGTGTCCGGATCAAACCTAACAGTTCCGCCTGTTCGTTGCCAATCAGATTCTGGCCTCCATCGCCTCTTGTAAGAGACAAATAACCAGCACGTACCTTCTTCTCTTTAGCCAGATAAGCCAGTAAGCGTGTATTTTCATCATCCGGATGGGCTGCAACATAGAGCACACTTCCAGTTACGGCCAACGCTTCCAACCCCTGTTTGATCTCTGCGGCGTTCATTTGCTGCATATATTGTGCACGGAGAAAAAGCGGACTAATTATAATAAAAAGGAATAAATATATACCAGATTTCATATTCGGATCTTAATTTCCGAAAATACTTAAAAATTGGCAATGTCCTGTTTATTACAGATTAAACTCCGTAACAATCCTGCAAAAGTACTACGTTTCTTATAGGAGAATTCGCTATAAAAGAATCTTGCTGCTGATTTCCTTATCTATCGTGATAAAGCCCGGATATTGTACAAGCGCACCGGCGATCTTGATGCTTGGCTTTATTTTAAGCGTCAGCATCCCCTTCTTTTCCGCACCCCCTTTACTGCTCTTAACAAATTCAGCAATCTCAGCCATCACCTTATTGTTAGAAACAAAAGGATAAATGTTCACTTCCATATTAACCGGAACCACAGTAGCACTCCCGGCAGCAACATTCACTTCCTGATTTACCAATCCATTGGCCAGTTCCTGATTGTTGATCAGGATCTTGTATTCAAACTGATTAATAGCAGCATTATCGGCAGATGGATTGCTTACTTCCAGATTTAGTTTGGCCCTCAACGGGACGTCTTTTCTCAAAAGCGCAAATGCCAGTCCCGGCAAACTGGCGATATTGATATCCTGGTCCTTAAACATCTTTCTCACATCAGCTCCGGCAATAGTAATCTGGTCAGCAGAAGTTACCCTGTATTTACATTTTTCCAGCGCCTTAATCTGTTGTGCCTGCTTACTGATGCCGCAACCCGCCACAGCAATAGCCATAAGGCATAGCAATAAAATCCTCTTCATAACAGGTATAACGAAATATGTGATAATAAATGATTAAGCAGTTAAAATTAGCGTCTTCTTTTACTTGAATTGCGACTGACAGCGGCGTCTAAACTATATTTTCCCGGCCCGGAAACTAATAAAAATAAATAAACCACTAAGAAATGTAGCGGCAATTCCTTTTTATCAAAACCATCAGCTGCATGTACAATCAATACAGCTACAAGCATTGTGATGATTAGCGGGATTACCGCCAGTCTCGTTGCCAGGCCAAACAATAGAAAAACCGAACAGAAAAATTCCGCAAATACAGTTAAATAAAGTGAAAGTGCTGCGCCAATTCCTATCGGATCTCCAAACTGAATATCTCCACCTGCCAGAATCCACTGCAGTTTCTGGTAACCATGCACAAGCATAAAAGCAGAAATTGCCACACGCAAAATCAGCAACATAAAATGCACACCTTCATTATTGAAATTGGTATTGAATAATTTTCTCATAATAGGATTTTATAATTTAACAGTCGAAATATAATGAAAATCGATCTTAAGAACCAATTAGAGACGTGATAAATCCCGAAATCGCATCCTTAAGAATTAATTTTTTTTCTGCTCCCGGCCGTCCCGTCTTTTCGATCATCTGTATGGAAACCAATCCGTGCAGTATAGAAAAATAAGTATGATACTTCAGGTAATAGTCTGCGTCTTTGTTCTTGCTCTGTAACAATGCTTGCTGGATTGTTGAGATCATGACCATAGTCATAGTTTTCATCTCAATAATCTTATTTACCCTGTCACACGCCGGAATTCCCAGGCCGAACATCAATTGATAGTATTCCTTATGATCAAAAGCAAAATCCCAGTAAGCATAAGCCATAGCCTCCAGCTGTACCGCAGGCTCGGTATGCTGGTCTTTTACCTGCTGCAATGTATCGGCCAGCTTTTGGAATCCTTCTTTCGTAAACTCCAGTAAGATAGCCTCTTTATTTTCGAAATGGTTATAGATTACAGGTATGCTGTATTCGATAGCATCCGCAATCTTCCTGATAGATAAAGACTGCCAGCCATCAGTTAGCACCTGTAGCCAGGCTGCCTCCAGAATACTCGTCCTGAACTCCTCCTTTTGTCTGATTTTACGTTCTGCAATCCCCATCCTGTTTTAAAATTAATAACACTGTTAACAAAAGTAACTTGTTGATTACATTAATAAAAGCGTTTAAACATTTCTGACTTAAATCCAACAAAGAGAGGTGACCAAAGCACATAATCCGGATCTTAGTTCATCTCATCCCGGATCAGTAAGCTTAAAATCGCTGTATAAAGTTATCAGCACACAACTCCACAGATCCATATTGATTCAAAGCACCGCTTATCAATAACAATTGAACAATGTGCCTATTTAGATTTATTTCAAATAAGTATTGTTTAGAATTAGTTTAAATAGTACGTTTGCGAGTAAACTCAACAATTGGTTATATGATAAAAATATTTACTTACTCATTGACAATCTTCTTGTTTACATCAGGAATTTCCCTTGCCCAAACCGGATCCATAAACGGATCAGTTCAAACATCCGACGGACGCCCTGCTGAACTGGTAAGCATAATTCTAAAGACAACCAACAAGGCTGGCTACACAGATAAAAGCGGCAGCTATCAGATTAAAAATATTAAAGCAGGCAATTATACCCTGGTAGCTTCATTCATCGGGCTTCAGAACCAGGAGCAAAGCGTAGAAGTTAAATCCGGCGAGGCCGCTACAGTAAATTTCATACTGAAAGAAAGCTCGGCAGAGCTTAATGAGGTTATCATTTCGTCCAGAAATTCAAATAAAGTAAATGCTTCGGTAGCTAAGCTGCCACTAAAGAATTTAGAAAATCCACAGGTTTATAACTCTGTGCCTCAGGAAATTTTTAAACAGCAGGTTATAACAAGTTATGATGATGCCATGAGAAACGTTCCGGGCATTAACAGAACATGGGAGTCTACCGGAAGAGCAGGCGACGGTGGTTCATACTTCGCATTACGCGGATTTGACGCACAACCAAACCTGATCAACGGCCTGCCTGGCCTAACGAGCGGTAACCTGGATGTAGCCAACGTAGAGGAGATCCAGGTACTAAAGGGCCCCTCAGCAACATTGTTTGGAGCCAGTTTTTATGGATATGGGGGCATCATAAACACCATCACCAAAAAACCATATTATGATTTTGGCGGAGAAGTCACTTACAATCAGGCCAGCTATAATCTAAACAGGCTAACAATCGACCTAAATACTCCACTCAGCAAAACACAGAAAATTGCCCTTCGTATCAATGCCGCACTTCATAGAGAAGATAGCTTTCAGGATGCAGGATTCAAGAAATCCTTCTTTATTTCTCCTGCGCTAGTCTACGAAGTTAATGACAGACTGAAAATTGACGTTATGGCTGAAATATATCAGGAGAACAGAGCTGTTGCGCCTGTTTTCTTCCATTCTGACCGTGCTACCCCACTTCCTTTCAACTCGGTTAAAGAACTGAATCTCAATGTAAAAGAATCTTTCACCAGCGATGACCTGGACATGAAGAATCCAAGAACAAACATTCAGGCGCAAATGAACTATAAGTTATCAGACATATGGAATTCTCAAACCGTAGTCTCCGCAGGATCAGTAAAATCTAATGGATATTACACTTATATTTTTGATGACAGCACACCCGACAATTTCTTCCCGCAAGACATTACCAGGGAAAACAACACAACAAAAACCATTGATATTCAGCAGAACTTCAATGGCGACTTTAAAATTGCCGGCCTTAGAAACAGATTGTTGATTGGCCTTGATTATTTCAGCCGCAACGTGATCAACAAAGGATCCAGCTATGCAACGGCAAGGTATGTAACTCCTCAGGGCAATTCTGTAGATTTTACAACAGAACAAGGTGATGAGTATGTAGCTATTCCTACACTTACAAAATCTTACGTAAACGGAATTCTTGAATATGATCCTGCCAACAACACTGACATTTCAAACAGTTCTTATAGCGCTTATGTGTCTGATGTGGTAAACATTACACCTGATTTTTCTGCCATGCTGAGCTTAAGAACAGATTATTTCAAATCTCCCGGCAACAAAGAGGATAAGGAGGATGATTTTAATCAGTTTGCCTTATCGCAAAAATTAGGTCTGGTGTACCAGCCTGTCATCGATAAAATTTCTGTTTTTGCAAATTATATGAATGCTTTTGTCAATGTAGCACCGGGAAGCGTTTACGATTTAGACGGCAATCTGACGGGCGAAATACAATCATTCAAACCAGAACACGCCAACCAGTTCGAAATTGGTGTTAAGACCAATTTGCTTTCTGATAAACTGAGTGCTACGTTTTCATATTACGATATCAGAATAAGCGACCGGGTTTATACTGACCCGGCAAACCCCAACAACCAGATACAGGGCGGAAAAGTAAAAAGCAATGGGTTTGAAATAGACTTTAATGCAAATTTGGCAAAAGGACTGACCCTGCTTGCAGGATACAGCCATAATTCTTCCAAAGTTTTGGAAGGATCTTCAATAGATTTTTACAATGAACCAGGCAGAGCACCCGGAGGACAGGGCCCTGCTGACCAGGTAAACTTATGGGCAAACTATAAATTTGGTTATGGTGCGCTGAAAAACTTCGGACTGGGCTTCGGTGGAAACTACGCCGGAAAATATGTGGTGATCGACAACAGCGTTACCGGCGTTTTTGCGCTGCCTAGTTATACCCTGCTCAATGGAAGTGTGTTTTATAACGGCAATAAAGTAAGGGTGACGTTTAATCTCAATAACATAACCAACGAACAATACTACATCGGTTACTGGTCTATAAATCCACAAAGACAAAGAACCTTTGCAGCCAGCATAGCTTACAAAATATAATAGCACGACAAACTCGCTAGCTTTTACAATTGTAATTTTCCATATATTGCAATGGTAAAAACCGGCAGGTTTTTTTTATGGCTATAAATCAAGGAATTAAAAGATGCGAATCCTGTTGTTACTTCCGCTGATTAGCTCCAATTGCCTGGCTCAGCCATACAAACTCAAAATTGAGGAACACCGCAAACATTACCTATGTGAAATACGCCCTGCTCCGGTTCGATCTTAAAGGTATACCAATGGAACTTACGGTATACCGCAGCATTGCACTTTCCCAAATGGATGCCTACAAAGATTATCTGTTCCTCCCTTTCACAGACCAGACCAACGGCATAGAAACCTATGGAGGAGGAAGGTACCTTGACCTCAGATCAGGTGACTTTGAAAACGGCACTATAGAAATGACAATTGAAGAAGACAAGCTTCATAAGACTGGCAATGTAAAATGGTCGGGAATAGATGATAAGTTCTGCATAAGGAAAATTAGCAAGGCTAATAGTACAAAAGGTCTTTAAAAAAAGAAAGGGTTGTTCCATCCAGACACTCCCCTATTCTAACCAAATATAAACCTGTATGAACGGGTTTTCCTTTATGTCACATCCAAAATGATGTGATCTTTAATATCTTTGAATTGATAACGCAACAAATATACTAATATTATATCATAGTGTACTTTATACACACTATGTTTTAACATAATTTAACATCTATTTAACATCAAATTTTCCTTTAATGCTATCAATCAGGGTGTTTATAACATAACAGGGTTTCCGCTTATTGGTAATTTGCAAAAATAATCACTTCAATACTGGCAGAACCAAAATTTTCGACTACTTTTCCCAGCATCAGGTAAGATCCTGCACCGCTAATGGTTACAGAGAAATTCATGCGCATGAGCAGCAGTTGTTTAATCATTTTTCAGTAAGTTTACCTCTGCACAATCGCCATACAAATGAAAAAAAACATCAATTCTACTATGCTGAAAACAGCATTCATTTTCAGTCTAGCCTTTATATTTATGGGTAGCTCCGTTAAAAAGCCATTACCCGGACTCAAATGGGAACAACTTTTCAACGGAAAAGACCTTAAAGGATGGCAGGTGAAGATCAGGCACCACGACCTTAAAGATAATTTCGCCAATACTTTTCGTGTCCAGAATGGAAATATTCAGGTTAGATACGACCAGTATTCAGATTTTGACAAACAATATGGCCATCTGTTTTATCAAAAACCCTATTCCCACTACCTTATCGGGGTGGAATATCGTTTTACCGGCGATCAGGTAAAGGGTGGTGAAGGATGGGCATTCCGCAATAGCGGTATTATGGTTCATGGCCAGGATCCCGCTACCATGGAAAAGGGCCAGGATTTCCCCAATTCAATTGAGGTTCAGTTGCTAGGGGGCACAGGGGACGGCGAACGCTCAACTGCCAATCTTTGCACTCCGGGCACCCAGTTTGTAAAAGATGGGAAAGTCATCAAATCACACTGTATCGAATCCAGTTCTAAAACCTTCAATGGCGACCAGTGGGTTCGTGTAGAAGTACTTGTACTTGGTGACTCCCTGATTGTCCATTATGTAAATGGAGAAGAAGTATTACGCTATGAAAGACCACAGCTTGATCCGGTAGGAGGAGCCGCCGAAGGCAAGCTCCTGACAGGTGGCACCATTTCTCTGCAAAGTGAAAGCCATCCCGTTGACTTTAGAAAAGTGGAAATCATTAATCTTGAGCAATACGCAAGTGATCCGGGGAAACTGCAGGAAACCGTGCGAAAGTTAATGGCAAAGAAAAGAACCGCTAAGCAGTAGCGAGTTTAGCTATATTTCTATACGGAAATTCGTTGAAGATATGTCTGCGCGCAAATCTGCCTGGCGAGTCTGCATTTACCAGTTTAACGTAGACCTGTTTCGGAACTCCAAAGTATTCATAAGCACTGCCATCCAAAAAATGGACGGTAAGTACCAGACCAGCCCAGTTGTAATCAGCGATACCACAGCTTGCGGTGGTCTGGTCATATTCCTCTTTAGAAAGCGCAAGCGTCTCCGGAGCAATGCTAACCAAAAAATGATAAGCTTCGATGATTTCCTTGCTTTTGGTTTCTGCCTCCTGTTTCGCTTCTTCGCTCTCCTGAAATTTGTCCGGATGCCAATCCTTCATTAAATTCCTGTAAATGGTTTTTAATTCCTTCAATTCGGCATCTTTCTGCACACCCAATAGCCTTCTGTAATCAACGATCTTTTTCATAATTTGCGCAAAGGTATGGCAAATTTTCATGTAAATTATGAAAAAGCCTAATTTTACATCATTTCCGGTGCTCTGTAGAGTTGAATGGCCGATAGCGCAGGGCATGCATTTGCCTCCAGAATGTTCACACGGATCCTGGAAGTACGAATTGTTGGAAATGAAAGAATTCTTTTATGGCCAATGGTGGTCTGTTTATCCAGTTCCTTAAATGCTGTTCCATCCCAATATTCCACGGAAAATGATTTAACACGCTGACCAAGTAAAATATTCTCCTGCAATACGACACGATTGATATCGGTCGCTTTAGCGAGATCTATCGTAACCGAGGCACTTTTCACAAGATCGTCGGTGGCCCAGTAGGTATCGTTCGAACCGTCGGTAAGATTCTGCGCACTGTATGTTTTTGATTTTCCCCTGATATTTGTTGCTACTACTTTTTTACCTTTTGCCAGGTCCGTTTTATAAGTTGCGTCGAGATACCTCCTCAGTTCCATCAATCGTGTAGAATCATTGGGATGGATCAAGCCATCCCGGTTCACCGGAACATTCAGGAGCAGGTTGCCGTTCCTGCCTACCGATGTATTGTATATAGACTCTAATTGCTGCAGTGTTTTAACCTTGTCATCCGTAGCAGCACTATAAAACCAGCCCGGTCTGATAGACACGTCTACTTCTGCGGGAATCCAGTATTTGCCGTTCTCGTTTCCGGTATTCAGCACTTTGGCGGGCGGCGCATCCGCTCCTACTCCAAAACCGTCGGTATTTAAGGTCGACCAGTTGGTCTCGCCGGCTATACCGTTTTCATTGCCCATCCATCGCGCACCAGGCCCAATATCACTAAATATCACGGCCTGCGGATTGTTTTTGCGTACTACCTCATAGAATTTGGGAAAGTCGTAATCCTGTTTTTTTTCGCCTTCGCCTTTGGCTCCGTCGAACCATTGCTCAAATATAGGCCCATACTGCGTATGTACTTCGTTTAACGTTTTGGCAAAAATGTCATTGTATTTTGAAGTCCCATAGTCAGGATGGTTGCGATCCCAGGGAGAGAGATAGACACCAAATTTAAGCCCATAAGCTTTGCAAGCCGCGGAAAGCTCCTTCAGCACGTCACCTTTACCATCCTTCCATACACTCTCCCTTACCGTATGCGTACTGAATTTACTTGGAAAAAGACAGAATCCGTCGTGATGTTTGGCAGTAATGATAATGGCCTTCATTCCGGCAGCCTTAGCAGTTTTTGCCCACTGCCGGGCATCAAGTTTTGAAGGATTGAATACTTTCGGATCTTCATCACCATGCCCCCATTCCTTATCTGTAAAGGTATTTGGCCCGAAGTGAATGAACATATAGTACTCCATTTGCTGCCAGTCGTACTGATATTTGTTGGGAATGGCACCATAAGGTATGGGTGCGGTAACTGAAGATTGTGCAAAAGTGTTTGCTGCAAAAAGCAGGCACAGTGCCGCCACAGAAAAATTGCCGGTTAATTTCATTGCGTTGTTTTAGTACGCATTCAAGATAGCTATTTTTCTTTCTTCTTCTAAATTAGATTGAAAATCAAGCAGGGCTTTCTTGTGTTTAAAATGTGTATGCTGGACTACGGAATAAAAATCTGCAAGGTCAAGCGTTCTCCTGCCGCCAAGCTCAGACTGGTAATGCTCATCTTGAAAGAGGAAATCTACCTCCTCATCTAATGTCAGGGCCATCTCAGTATCCTGCTTATCTGTACTTGAAAGCGCAGCATACAATTCCATTTGTCGCAGCAAATTTTGCTTCACGTCACGATAATCCAGGTATAGCTTCTTGAGCGATTCTACCACGAAACTTCTGGCCGCTATAAAATGAAAGTACTTGAAAATGTGCAGATCAATACTGGCAAGCGTTTGGTTACAGAACAGTTCATCAGCTGTATAGATGGGAATGGGTAAAGGATCTTGATACACCCTTTCCAGATCATCTGTATATGGGTCTCTAAGGTCAAAATAGCCCTTATAAAGGTCAGAATAGGGAGGATTATGCTGGTTCATTATCTCTGTCGGTTGATTATTGCAAATTACTTAAAATGCCTTGTTAATAAAACTTAAGCAGCAACAAATTGTTATATTTTAAACTGATCTACGCAATTAAGACCTACCGGGATGATCACACATGAACATAATTTAAAATTGAAGTCGGGTAACTTCTCCATAGAGCGCCGGCAGTTCGAAAACATTGGGCTCACCGAACGGCTCGTTTCAATGTTTATAGGAGGAGTTTTAATCAGCAGAACCATAACAAAGCCTTTTGCAACCCCATTTTTGTATGGTGCATATCTTACCTACCGCGCCTTAACAGGGAGATGCTTGTTTTATGAGCAACTGGGCATTGATGCCAAACACACAAAAGCAGTTAACATCCGGGGTGAGTTTGAGATAGACCGTCCTCCGCATGAGGTATATTCCTACTGGAGAAATCTAAACAACCTGCCCGGAAGTGTCCATCATCTGCTGAATGTAAGCGTAATCGACGAAAGCCATTCGCAATGGAAATCGAATATTTTAAAAGATCTTTTTTCGATCGAATGGGATGCGGAAATTGTGAAAGATGAGCCCGGACGTCTTCTGGGCTGGCGGTCTGTATCCGGCTCTATAGTAAACCACGTTGGAAAGGTAATGTTTGAACACGCGGCCAATGGAAATGCTACCCTATTGAAAATAGTACTGTCTTATCATCCACCGGCAGGCGGACTCGGCATTGGTGCAGCCAAACTCCTGAACCCTTACTTCGAAAACTTATTGAAAAAAGAGATCAGAAGCTTTAAGCATACCATTGAAGGACAATATCAGGCTTAATTAACCGGCCATACTTGCTGCTCCGAAACCTGCAACTACCATGAATATGATAGCCAGAATATAGAATATGATGATGATAATTGTCAGAATACCCCAAAACTTAAACAGGGATTTCATTTTTCCCATGGCTATGCTAAGACTTGGTTGATCACCGTATAAGACAGCTGTTTTACCCGCTGAAGCATATTTATACATCAGCAGACTGGGATAAAAATAGAAAAGCGCTATAAAAAGATAAAGCACTGTGATAAAACCCCCTCCAAGCTTAGACAGCATTGCTCCGCCAGGCCCCATGGCGCTCCCCAAGCTACTCATGATCGGACCCACTGTGAAGGCACTAATCACCATCAGGGCCGTTAGAATGAAACCAATGATGGACAGGAAGTTTGTCCATTTCGCAGTTTCATAGATATAGCTGCGTATATCTTCGGTAATGATGAGCGCTTCTCTTGCTGTTTCCTCAGAAGACGTCTCTTCAGGCTTTTTTTCTTCGTAATTGTCCATGTTTTGATTGTGTTAATTTTTAACAGTTTTCGCTACCCTAAACATAAAGATTATTTTTAAAAAATTGATACCTTTGCGGGCTAATCAAGAAAAAAACATCCATGGCATTACAATGTGGTATAGTTGGTTTACCGAATGTTGGAAAATCTACTTTATTTAACTGTTTATCTAACGCAAAAGCACAGGCCGCTAATTTTCCTTTCTGTACAATTGAACCCAATATTGGTGTAATTACTGTACCGGATGACAGGCTAACCAAACTCGAAGAACTGGTAAAACCTAACCGTGTGGTTCCGAATACAATAGAGATCGTAGATATTGCAGGCCTGGTAAAAGGCGCTTCAAAGGGAGAAGGTCTTGGGAACCAGTTTCTGGGCAACATCAGAGCAACCAATGCAATCATTCATGTTTTACGCTGCTTTGATGATGGCAATGTGATCCATGTTGATGGCTCTGTAGATCCGATCCGCGATAAGGAGATCATTGATACCGAACTGCAATTAAAGGATCTGGACACAGTAACTAAAAGGATCCAGAAGGTAGAAAAAATGGCTAAGACAGATAAAGAAGCCAAAAGAACATTTGATATACTAAACGTAGTTAAGACGCATATTGAAAGTGGTAAATCTGTACGTTCCGCGGCGCTGTCCGCAGAAGACTTTGAGTTTATCGCAGACCTTGGCCTGCTGACACAAAAACCGGTAATGTATGTTTGTAATGTAGATGAAGGTTCCGTGATCAATGGCAACGCATATGTTGACCTTGTGAAAGCGTCTGTGAAGGATGAGCATGCGGAAGTTTTGGTGATCTCTGCTAAAATAGAATCTGAAATTGCTGAACTGGAAAGCTATGAAGAGCGTCAGGAATTTCTGGCCGACCTGGGTCTGACTGAATCCGGTGTCAATAAATTGATCAGGGCAGCTTACAGATTGCTTGATCTATATACCTACTTCACTGCAGGTGTACAGGAAGTAAGAGCCTGGACGATTACAAAAGGTTTTACCGCACCTCAGGCTGCCGGGGTAATTCACACTGACTTTGAAAAAGGTTTTATCCGTGCTGAGGTAATCAAATATGAAGATTTTGTAGCCTTAGGGTCTGAAAACGCCTGTAAGGACGCAGGAAAACTTGGAGTAGAAGGGAAAACATATGTAGTGGAAGATGGCGACATCATGCACTTCCGTTTCAATGTTTAAAGCAAAACTCCTTTTAGAAATAACAGCGCCATAGAAAAATAAATAAGCAGCCCGGTTACGTCGACCAGGGTAGCTACAAAAGGCGTAGACGATACGGCCGGATCGGCTCCAAGCTTTTTCAGTAACAGCGGAAGCATGGAGCCCATCAGGGTTCCCCACAATACCACTCCAACTAGTGAGCAGCCTACTACCAGGCCTATCAGTATATGATGTTCCAGCGGACCAAATATCAGGTGCCAGAATAATACCACACAAAAGCTCAGTAAACACAAGGTTGTTCCCAGAAAGATTCCTGAAAAGATTTCCCTGCGCATCACCCTCCACCAGTCTTTAATGGTGATCTCGCCCAGAGCCATCGCCTGTATAATGAGTGTAGCTGCCTGAGAGCCGCTGTTGCCTCCGCTGGAAATGATCAGCGGGATAAAGGTTGCAAGTAAAACAACTTTTTCTATCTGGGCCTCAAACCTGGTCATCGCAAAGATGGTAAGCAGTTCTCCAAAAAAGAGTACGGTAAGCCATACGATCCTTTTTTTGTAGAGTTCGAATACAGACACATCAAGATATGGCTCATCCAGTGCCTGCGTACCTCCTA
>DATFQH010000231.1:0-9252 GCA_035264385.1 Pedobacter sp. | reverse complement strand
TTATGGGAACTCAATGGAGGCTTGGTGCAGTTAGGTGGTTACGCCAATTATGGAGTTACCCAGCAACAAGTTGATGCTTACTTTATGGCAAATGGCCAGAGTCCGGTTCTTTCTTATACCGCGAATGGCGTACCTGTTGTGAATGAAAATTCTGGCTATGTAGAGTCAGGGGTTTCAACTGCTGATGGAACATATACACGAGCAGGTGTATGGAATATGTACGTCAACCGTGAGCCAAGATTTTATGCAACCATTACTTTTAGTGGGTCAGAGTGGCTATACCATGGTGCGGATGGTAAATTAAACTGGTATGCAGAGTTCTTTTCTACAGGAAAGGATGGTCTTCAAGGTGGAGCCAGAGGACAGGATCCTACGCATTCCGGATATGTGATCAGAAAATTTATTAACCCCAATACAGATGTTTTCAATCGTCGATGGAGGGCAAATCCCTCTTGGATCATATTCAGACTTGGCGAAATTTATCTCAATTACATAGAAGCACTCAATGAATCAGATCCTGGGAATGGTGACATTCTAAAATACCTTAACCTCATTAGGGAAAGAGCCGGAATTCCGCAATACGGCAGCGCGGGGCTTCCAGTACCCTCCGGACAAACAAGTATGCGTGAGAAAATACGTGCTGAACGTCGTGTCGAGCTCGTATTTGAAGGCGCTCGCTTTTATGACACCCGAAGGTGGATGATCGCTCCGCAGGTAGACAATGGACCAATGTATGGTATGAATATGAGTACAGGTACAAGTCTCTCCGATCCATCATTTTACAACAGAACTATTTTTGAAACCAGGGTTTTCGAAAACAAGCATTACTTATGGCCAATAGCACAAAGCGAAATGGACAGGGATAAAAAGTTGGTTCAGAATCCCGGCTGGTAGAAATCACATTAGGTATACGATTTAAATAATTGTCATGAAAAAGAACAACCGAAAAATATTATTCCAGTTAGGCTTACTGCCACTGTTATTGCTGTTGTCCTGTACGAAAACAGGAGAAGTATTTGATGATGCTGAGTTACCGTCAGCTAAGATATACTTGCCTGCAACAGGAGTAATCAACATTCCGCAAACTATCAACAAGAACTATAATCTCGACGTTGTCAATAAAAAGCTGACGGTTAATATCGGCGTTGGACGTTCAGGACTCGAAAAAAGAGAAGCATTTAATGCGAAACTTACAGTAAATAGCGACACTATAGCAAAACTTATTCAATCAGGAGTTCTCAACAATACAGTTGAGATGGATGTCTCTGTATACGCCTTACCTTCGGAAATAAATGTTGCTAATGACCAGGATGGGGAGACTTTTCAAATAACTCTGGATTTAAATCAGGCGTCAAAATACGTCGGAAAAAAAACCGCCCTGGCCATTCAGATCTCTGATCCCAGTAAATATGAAGTAAACCCGGCCCTTAACACCGTTATCCTGGTGCTGGACTACCTTGATCTCATTGGTAAGCCGTCTTTTGTAGACGATTTTGCTTCCAGAGATTTCACCTCCACCTATGCTAAAATTAACGGTAGTCTGAACTTTGAGGTTTCAAACGATGCGCCCAAATATGACGATCACGATTGGTGTTTAAGGTCAGGCGTTGATCCCGCAGAAATTATTTATTCTCTGAAGAGTCTAAAAGGATTACTGCCTTTTGCCAATAAGCTTACGGGATTCCGAATCAATTCTTCTGCTTTCATAAAGGATATTGAAGAAATGCTCCTGATTTCTTATTCTATTGATGATGGTAAAACATTCGCTCCGGTAACTGACGTGAAGGTCGATAAAATCTTTATTCCGGAAAAAGGACAGAACAGCTGGAACGATTTTTATTTACAACAGGCGCTTCCGGCCAATACTACTGATTTAAAGATCAAAATACTTAGTCAACCTGCAGATTTCCCCAATTGGATTCCGCTGGTCAGACGTGCTGAAATATTTTATGAAGGCGGAACAGTCTATACATATCAACAACCATGACATCAGCCATTAAATTACTTTTGTTTCCCCTGGCCGGAGCGTTTCTATATGCCGCCCACATGAAGACGGTTTTTGTGTCTGATACCATAATATGGAGGGCAGAGAAACACAGCAGCATTACCCATAAAAAAGTAATAAGTAAAATTGACACAGCGGAGTACAGCATTGCTCAGGTCAATTATATCGGAATGAATTACAATGAAAACCTATTGGATCTACGCAATAATATTACCAGTTATACACACCTCAGTTCCAATAGCAACAAAGAAGATGCCTGGCATCTTCATTTTCCCGATGATGCCGCAAGGTTTTTAGAAGGGGTAGCTTTTGAAGCAGACTATTCTCCGGTAGCGAGAATAGAGTTGGCACGCAGGCTTAGTAAAGGTCTAATTGCCGCCCACGTTCCGGGAACCAAAGCATATTATAATTTTCGTCATAGGTCTGGGGGGAAAACAGAATTGATTTTTTCCAATGAAAAATCCGATCCCAATGGCAGGGTCATGCTTTCCACCTGGGGCGATGAAATTAGTGGAGAGGTAAAGGTTGGTTTCCGAGCCAAATTCGGAAGTGAATGGCATGACATCCAGGATTTCAAACACCAAACGCCCGGTGATGGCGGCGACCCTTATGTAGCACGGTCTTCAGTAAACTGGAATAAATCTCCGTACTCATTCACCAAACACTTCGATCAATCTGGTAAAAATGTAGACTTCGAAGGTACTTATTGGATGAGTGATGAAGACAGACCTCCATTATTTAGTTTTAAATCTGCAGATGCAGATTTGCTTGAAATCGTTGTAGGCGACCCTGATAAGCCCATGCCTTTGCTGGCGTCAGGCGATGGTAAGGTAGCGGGAGTCGTTACCACACCAAATCACGAAACCTTCAGATCTGAACAGGGGGATCATATATTCACACAACCTGATTTCAATTACCTTGTACTCAGTAAAAATAGTGCATGGGCGGCACCAGGCTATGCCTCAGCACTTTTGATCATTTGGGATGGCAAACCTGAAAAAATCACAGCTATAGCAAAAGATGGTTTCGGATCAATAAATATTCAATACAGTAATAAAAATAACCTTGTTAAGGGTAAAGTCTGGCTATACCCGTTTCCAGTAGCAAACCAGGATGATATGCAATATGTGCATAGGAATGCAGAGCACTTTCTCAAAAATGGTAAGCTGTTTACAAATTCTTTTCCTCCGCAGCAAATGCTTAATGCAATTCCGGTAGGCCTGGCCGCGGGAGCTTATTTGCTAAGTAAATATAAAGATCCAATGGCTCCCACCATCCTTGCTCACGCTTCGAAAGCCGTAGACGCGGTTTTCGAAGCAGAGAAAGCAGGCAAGAAATTTGTCAGGGTGTTTTTTCCACTCAGGGCTGCGGCGTGGATGGTTAAAACAGGAAAAATTTTGAACGATCAGGAAATGGTAAAAAAATATTCTGCCTATGTTGACTTGGCTGCTCAGCGTATACTCTCGCCATCGTCTGGTTACGACGGAAAGGGATGGCCCTCGGGATGGGATCATTTTAACGCCGCAAAAGCTGTTTGGCTTGCAGCGGATGCAACGCAAAGTAACATGCTGCAAGAAGCATTTGGACGTGCGTTGGAGGTTTACACCATAGATGCCGGAGGCATTTATCGGTACGGCGTTAAAATGCCATCCCCCGGTGGCTTTGAAACCTACTTCGCTTCCATGCCAATGGGCGTTTGGGGCCTGGCTGGTAAAATGGATTGGGCAGACATGCTCTTGCGCCTCAATGTTCCTGCGGAAGAGGGTAAAAAGGCATCCGTAAAGGATATGTGGCATTATGGAGGCAATGGGCCCTGGGCTCAGGACGACGCCAATCCTGAATATGTAGGTGCTTCGCTTAAAGGACTGAATATTTCACAAAAGAGAAAATACATAGTTCCCGTGGGTGCATTTCCTGTATACGATGCAACTGGAAAGGTAAGCATCACCAAGAAGAATATTGTTGCCAATCCATACTTTTTGCCAGGAACTGATCCCATTAAAATAATTGACGGAACAAAGGGTATTGTCGCTAAGACAAGTGCAGTCCAGAGCTATACCCCCGGCAGTGCTGCAGAGAAATCCATCCTGTCAAGCGTATCTGGCGCTATAATAAATGAAACAAGATTCATCAAAGGCAATAAAACACCACTGATTTACCAATTTGATATTTCTGGTAAAAGAGGAGTCGGGTTAGACTTCGATATGCGTGGAGATGGTTTTAAAATAGACGTTTCTCCGGATGGCAAGCGCTGGTACCAGCGTATGGATACCTGGAGTAAAACTACTACCGTTCAATCGCTGGACTTGTCTTTTCTAAGGGGAAGCAGAGACGAGTTGATTAAGATATTGGAAATTACACCTGAGGAAACAGGTCCTAATTCCATATTCAAACTGGATCTCAGCCATGTCACTGAGGGTTTTGTTGAATTACATATTGGTAACGGATATGAAATTTCCTGCTCCTCGGATGCCGAGAACTGGAAATCTGAGATCAATGCTAAAGATACGCAATCAGAAACAGGTGCCGCCTGGATCCGTATGTTCAATATTAGCAATTACCTTAAGAACGGCAGTACAGTGTATCTCAGGATTTCTGAGTTAGCATCTGCATCAGGCTATACAAAACCAGCATTTTTAAACAGGATAACTGTTTACGGAACCATGAAAACCAACAAAATGTATGTGCGGATAAATAATGTTTATGATTCACCCGATAAATCTCTCATTCTAAAGGGTATTAAACTTAGGAAATGGTAAAACACAAATTTATTCAAGTCAAATTGACCTGCTGTATTTTAGCGACACTTTTGATAGTTAATTCTGACGGAAAATCCCAGGAAGTAAGATCCAATCTATCCTATGTTGATCCGACAATAGGCGGTGTGGGTTTAATCCTTGAGCCTACTCGCCCTACAGTTCATTTGCCAAACCAGCTCATCCGGGTTTTTCCTGTTAGGAAAGATCAGCTTGATGATCAGATTAGCTATTTTCCTTTAACTGTTGCATCACATAGAATCGTGTCGTTGTTTCAGTTCATGCCCGTAAGCGGCCCGGTAGTAAAAGAAATATGGGAAAGGAAAACGGAATACAATCATGAAGCCACCACTCCTTATTATTACCGCGCTGAGCTTGGTGATTCGGCAGACGAAATTGAGTTCTCTCCCTCATCCAGAAGCGGGTATTTCAACGTCCGTTTCAAAGACAGCGATGCGCATTACCTCAGAGTGGGTGTCTTAAATGAAGACGGGGAGATTAGCGTAACCGGTAAACGGGTAATCAGCGGATCAGAAGTTTTTAAAGGCATGAAAGCCTATTTTTATGCAGAAACTAACACCGATATTACTGAGGTCAAGTATCAAAACTCTACCAATAAAAAGATACTTCTGGCTAAAACGGCTGCAAACATAGGTTTTAGGTATGGAATCTCCTATATAAGTATAGAGCAGGCAAAGCAGAATCTGCTGAAAGAAATACCTGTCTGGGACTTTGCTGCTGTGAAGAAAAAGGCACGTAGCGCCTGGGAAACAGTGATGTCTCAAATAAACGTTGAAGGAGGTAGCCTTGCTCAAAAACGTGTCTTTTACACTTCTTTATACAGAACATATGAGCGAATGGTAGATATTAGTGAATATGGACAATATTACAGTGCCTATGACCACCAAATTCACAAAAGTGACAAACCTTTTTTTGTAGACAACTGGATATGGGATAACTATATAGCGCTGGAACCGCTTCATATGATCCTTAACCCTTCCACGGAGGCCGAAAAAATAAGCTCCTATATCAGCATGTATCAGCAGGGCGGATGGATGCCTTCTTTTGCCGTCATATTTGGTGATTGGCCTGCTATGACAGGTAACCATGCTGCTTCCTGGATCGCCGATGCCTGGTTTAAGGGGATTCGTAATTTCGATCTGAAAACTGCCTATCAGGGAATCCGGAAAAATTCTTTGGAAGCTACCCTGTTGCCATGGAATAACGGCCCAGCCACAGTACTGGATACCTTCTTTAACAAAAACGGTTATATGCCGGGCCTGCCATACGGTGAGACAGAAACTGTACCACAGGTGGAAAACGTTTGGGAAAAGAGACAGGCGGTGTCTGTCACACTTGAAAACAGTTTTAGCGACTGGAACATCGCTAATTTGGCCGGTGAACTTGGGAAAAAGGAAGATCACCGCCTTTTTATGGAACGTTCTAACTTCTATAAAAACCTGTACAATGCCGAAAAAGGTTTCATGTGGCCGAAGGATAATAAGGGCAATTGGATTGAAAATATGGATCCCAAAGCAGCTGGAAGAGAATTCTATACAGAGAACAACGCTTATACTTACAATTGGTTGGTAAAGCATGATCTAACAGGATTATTCGAGGTCATGGGCGGCATAAAACAGGCAGAACAAAAGCTTGACCAGCTTTTTAGAGCGGATTTGGGAACTGCGAAATTTCATTTTTGGAAAACCCAGCCAGATGCTTCCGGGCTTGTAGGACAGTTCGTGATGGGCAATGAGCCTAGTTTTCACATCCCATACTTATACAACTATATGAATACACCCTGGAAAACGCAGAAACGTATTAGAATGTTGCTTGACTCCTGGTATACAGATAATATTTTTGGCATCCCTGGAGATGAAGACGGAGGTGGTATGACTGCCTTTGTTGTATTATCGATGATGGGCATCTTTCCTGTCACTCCCGGACTGCCCGAATATACCATAGGTAGTCCGGTATTCAGCAAAATAAGTGTCAGCTTACCCAATGGTAAAAAGTTCACAATAAATGCGAGGGGCAATTCTAATGTCAATATTTATATTCAAAGTGCAACAATAAATGGCAAAGTGTTAAGTAAACCATGGTTCCAACACACCGATCTCGTATCAGGTGCCACGCTTAATCTTATAATGGGCCCCAAACCAAACCGACAATGGGGCACTACTACTGTTCAATCGCAAACACCCAAAAAAGACTAAATAATGAAAAATATTATCCTAACATACCTCTTGGTATTGCCAGCACTCCTTTTCGCACAGCAGATAGACCAGGTGCACGATCCTGTTGAATATGTCAGTATCCTAATGGGCTCCGATTCTAAAGTGGAGCTTTCTAATGGTAACACTTATCCGGCCATTGCACTTCCATGGGGAATGAATTTTTGGATGCCTCAAACTGCAAAGGCAGGTGATGGTTGGTCCTATACGTATAGGTCGGACAAGATTCGCGGCTTCAAGCAAACTCATCAACCTAGTCATTGGATCAACGATTATGGGCAGTTCGCAATTATGCCGATTACAGGTAAGGCGAGATTTGAAGAAGATGAACGTGCCAGTTGGTTTTCACATAAGTCAGAAATCGCAAAGCCATATTATTATAGCGTTTATCTTGCGGATCACAACGTAACAACGGAAATAACGCCTACAGAACGCGCCGCATTCTTTCGCTTTAGTTTTGCACAAACAGACAGTGCGTCGATAGTGTTGGATGCCTTAGATGGTGGCTCTTTCGTAAAACTTATTCCGGGCCAAAATAAAATAATTGGTTACACCACAAAAAATACCGGCGGCGTGCCCGATAATTTCAAAAATTACTTTGTAATCATTTTCGATAAGCCATTTTCCAAGACATCTGTGTTTGACGGACAGCAGCTTCAAAAGTCCTTGAAGGAACACAATGGTAAACATGCAGGAGCAGTAGTCGGTTTCGCTATAGCCAAAGGAGAAAAGTTACTTGCCAGAGTAGCTTCTTCATTTATCAGCTACGAGCAGGCAGAGCAAAACCTCAAAGAACTGGGTACAAATACGTTCGATCAAGTGAAACAACGAGCCAAAACAGCCTGGAACAATGAGCTCAACCGCATTAAGGTGGAAGGTGGTACTGTAGATCAGATTCGTACCTTTTATTCTTGCCTTTACCGCTCCTTACTTTTCCCAAGAAAATTTTATGAGATTGATGTAAACGGCAAAGTTGTTCATTACAGTCCCTACAATGGCAAGGTATTGCCTGGCTATATGTTCACTGATAATGGTTTCTGGGACACCTTCAGGGCTCAGTTCCCTTTTCTGAACCTAATGTATCCTAAGCTAAATTCAGAGATCATGCAGGGTCTTGTAAACACCTATAAAGAAAGCGGCTGGTTGCCAGAATGGGCAAGCCCGGGGCACCGCGAATGCATGATTGGTTCCAATTCAGCCTCTATTATAGCCGATGCCTGGCTCAAGGGGGTACGTGGATTTGATATTGATACACTCTACAAAGCAATACTTAAGAACAGTGAAAATGAAGGACCACTTGCCTCAGTTGGCCGCAAAGGAGTTCAGTATTACAACAAATTAGGATATGTTCCCTATGATGTCAAGATCAATGAAAATGCAGCCAGGACATTGGAATATGCATATGATGATTTCACTATTCACGAATTGGCAAAGTCTTTAAAACGACCTAAGTCGGAGATTGACCTCTTTGGCTCACGCTCTCAAAACTACAGAAATCTTTACGACCCATCTTCCGGATTGATGCGAGGAAAGAACGAAAATGGACAGTTTCAATCTCCGTTTAACCCGTTCAAATGGGGAGATGCCTTTACCGAGGGAAACAGTTGGCATTACACATGGTCAGTTTTTCACGATGTTCAGGGTTTGGCCGAATTAATGGGAGGCAGAGAAAAATTTGCTGCGAAGCTCGACTCTGTCTTTACGCTTCCTCCTGTATATGACGAAAGTTACTACGGCCAGGTGATTCATGAGATTAGAGAAATGCAAATTGCTAACATGGGCCAGTATGCCCATGGCAATCAACCTATACAGCATATGACTTACTTGTACAATTACGCGGCTCAGCCATGGAAATCACAATACTGGCTCAGGGAGGTGATGAACCGATTATATAATCCAAACCCTGATGGGTATTGTGGAGATGAAGATAATGGGCAGACTTCCGCATGGTATACCTTTTCAGCCATGGGCTTTTATCCGGTTTGTCCTGGAACGGACCAATATGTTATAGGCGCTCCTTTGTTTAAAAAGGTCACAATTCAACTTGAAAACGGCAAAGAGATAATTATTGCAGCGAAGAATAATAACGCAGAGAACAGGTATATCAAAAACCTCAGCATAAACGGCAAAGTATACAGCAAAAACTGGATAAGCCACAAGGAAATGACTAACGGTATGAAACTCGACTTCACCATGTCGGATGTGCCCGTGAAAACCCGTGGGACCGATATTGCAGACCTCCCGTTTTCATTTTCAC
>DATFQH010000230.1:0-5130 GCA_035264385.1 Pedobacter sp. | reverse complement strand
TATGCCCAAACTACCAGCAAGCGCTATGGCCCTGTACCCGTTCATGCTCTTCAAAAACCGGTACCTTGTAAACGAACCCTCCCTCATCCGCCACGAAAAAATCCATTTCAAACAGCAAATAGAACTCTTAATCATACCCTTTTATGTCCTATACCTCCTGCATTATCTGATAAACCTCATCAAGTACAGAAACAGACACCTGGCGTACCTCAATATTTGTTTCGAAAAAGAAGCCTATGCCAATGATCAGGATGTTGACTATTTGAGGCGAAGGAAGCGCTACGCATGGATTAACTATTGAGCCCCTACTCCGAAATGATCCTCATTTCGACGATAATATAATGCGGAATCTTGTAACGCTCCCACCATTTTTCCGGTGGTACACCATTCGCTGTAATCGCGCAATAAAAGCGATATCCGGGCTGCTTGGGATCATCATATGGCAAAGAGTAGGCAAATAAAGGAAGCGTAGCATTCAGGGGCACCTTCTTAAAATCTTCGTTCGTAACCAAGCCATCCCTAAGACTGTAAGCATCATCATTCAGCCGCTTATACGTTCTCGACAGCTTCAAATTTAAAATATGGTAAAGGAACTTTACACTATCACCCTCAGGTTTTGTTGTTAATGTAAGGATGCTATTGGAGTCTATATTCTTGAACTTTAAAACATTCCTGGCCATATCCAGAGGGATTAGCGTGTCCACACGTGTAACCTTCCCCTTCAAATATTCCCTGGTTGTAAATAATAGAAAAGGATTTCCTTTCAGGCTTTTTTGATTAAAAGTAACTTTATAAAAGTCAATATTTTCCAGTTCGGCCAGCAACCTCACTTCTTCACTTTTAAAACCATATTCTGCCTTTGCCTGAACACTGTCTTTCTGTTGCGCATGGGCATTGTTAAAAAAAACAGCGATGATAGCGAGCGCGCCAATTAAAATTCTCATAACGGATATTTGGTTAGTACATAATTATCCGTTAATACCCTTTTCCGGGAAAGGTAACCGTAGGCTGGCAGAACCCATTTACCACTCTCATACTTACCCGCGATTTTCCAAAACCTTAATTAAACCCTCCCGGTCTTCGCCATTCAAAACGACCAAACCATCAATCACTTCCAGTACACCCGCACCCTGGTCATTTGCTAGCAATACATTTAAAAATCCTACCAGCACTTTGCTTTGCTGAATGCTTAAGCTCTGAAAAATTCTGGGTTCGGTGCAATAGAGCTCTTTCAGTACCACCTCCAGATCATTAACCCTAAGCTTCGGCATTGGAAAAATACCTTTTGCATAATAATCCTGGATCAACTTATCGGCCTGCAAGTCTCTGATAAACTGCTTCTCCTTAGCAGAGACCAGTGTATTGAGGGCCTTCAGTAAGCTTTTATAAGAAAGATCCGTTTGATTCTTGCCCGAAAAACCCAAAACAGGGTTGTCCTCAGTAGTCTCGTTAAAATCATCAAAGAAACGAGACTCAACATAGACTGAGTGATGGAAATCAATCGCCTTATTGTTAAAGGAAGTATGTTTTTTAGCCGTTTCTTTGTGATGCTCACTTAAAAAATAGAAGTAATACTTATCGCCTATCTTTTGGTTCCAGCGGATAAAAACAACCTTGAAACGGTCGTCGCCAATCTCATGAATCATTTCTTCTGAATCGCCGATAATATCTGCGTAGGGCAGTTCCTTTCCATTAATTACAATCTTACACCCCCTCTCTTGGTTGAGGAATAAAAACCAGCCAAATTCACTGGACAGAAATTGCTCAAAGTCCCTGCTGACCAACAGATCGGAACTAAGACCATGAAAATTATGAAAATTCACTACCGTACCCGTATGCTGATTTTTGACAACCACATGCTCAGCTAAACTGAAATTCTGCAAATCGCCCTTTTCTATATAGATCTGGTATTGCAGCATCTTGCCATCAGGGCCCTCAAAAGTAGTCATCCAGCTGGAGCTGTTCGCAAAAGTACTGAAAGCATAGCGTCCCTTCCCTTTGCGGCCCTTTACAAAGCCAGCTTTATTTACAGCATCTGCCTTTTGAGAGTCCAGAAAGTTCCCGAATGTATCATCAATGGTCGCGATATCAATTCCAGTCCCGTTGTCACCGATGGAAAATACCGAAAGATGACCCAGTTCATTCCCTTCAAAATCTATGCTTACGGCTGTAGCGCCCGCATCAAAACCATTCCAGATGTACTCCGCTATTGCTTTTTTATAATCGTTGGGCAATCCACTTTGCTCTATACTTTTGCTGGTGATTTTCGAAGTATGCTTGTTCATTCCGGATCTTTTAATATGCTAATATACTTAGTATTTTGACAGCGTGATCACATGTTTTTAAATATTACGTATTTTAATCGACAAGATGGTCCCCTAAACAGTAACCTTCCCTGCACAACACAGTCCTACCTAAAATTAAAACGCTTATGTACTATATTAAAGTTCCACTTTTTGGCGGCTTACTCATCGCCGGGTTATTGCAATAAAGTGTTTAAGCAATTATATCCGGATTGAACACAATTTCCTAATCTATAGCGCCAGTTCAAAACCGGCTGTTGCCATCATCTTCCCGTTCACCAGGATTTCCAATTTGTGCATGCCCGGGTAATGCTTACGTGTCGTAAAATCCTGGATCAGCTGTTTTTTACTGATTCCAACCGTTTGCCCCGGCAAAATCAGCAACTCTTTCAGTTTAAAGACCTTTCCGGATGTTGCACCTGAGGCCTTCACATAGTGAATGGCATAGTCAACAACCAGTTTTTGCGCCTCAACCTCCCTGCTGCTAAGGGTAAAATCAAACTGCAGTGTATCACCAAGCGAAAGCCGGGTTTTAGCTATGCTCAAAACATTAATGTCAATTTTAAGATCTTTTTCAAAGCCAAAAAGTTCAAGTGCACCGGGATGGCCTTTTTTTATCAGCGACCGGCTCGCATGCTTAACGATCCAGGAGGTATTTGGATGACTACGGTCCCAGCCATTCAATAATTCCAGCAAATACGAAGTATTGTCTTTGGAATGATCGTTCAAATGATTGGCCACAGATTTACGTACATACAGTTCCGGATCCTGATTCAACCTTTCCAGAATACCCCTTGTCAATGAGGGGTCCTTAATGATCGCATCGAGTTTAAAAGACCAGGGCAAACGCGGCCGGCTGCCTTCTGAAGCCAGTCTGCGTACATGCACATTATCATCTTCGGCCCATTGCAGCATGGTTTGAAGCGTCTTTTCCAAATCTGTCTTAAGGAACTCCCTGATCGCAAACTCTGCAGAGCCAAAAGTAGTGAAGTAACGAAGCGCCTCCATAGACTGATCGAAATGATCCTTACCGTAAAGTGCTACATAATCGGGCAAAACCAGTGCGGTATAGCCCCTGCGCAGCGAAGGCGCCACCGCATATAAAACCTTTAACGCTTGCTCAAAATCTTGAGGAAGATGCTTCCGAAGTACTACTGACGTGTTGCGTAGCCTGCCATTCAAAGAAAGCAGCTCCAGATCTTTGGTTACATCTGCCAGAAACTGTACCGAATTAAAGTTTCGGTCTGTATTGCCAAAGACACGTGCATAATCCTCGTAAAAGGCCAGGTTGAACATTTCCTTAAGTGGTTCCATTCACCAAAAATAGGAATTAAAACAGCATCATGACACGGAATCTTCACCTCTGAAAAAACTAACCATATTGCTCAATGCTTGCTCCGAATGCATGAGTTCTCCGTTGTCCAGTGATTCCTTTGCCATGATTGCCGCTCTTGCACGCATACTGGCTTCATAAACGACAATCGCTTCGCGGAAACTCGTGTATCCATCAGACCTCAGGCACTCACTGAGTTCCAAAGCGTCCAGCATGGCCATGTTTACGCCCTCCCCCGCAAAGGGAGGCATCACATGCGCCGCATCACCCAGCATGGTTACATTAGGCAGGGCTTCCCAGGTTTGGTCTAAAGGCATACAATAAATCGGGCGCGGAACAAAAGGTAATGCCGTATTTTCAAACAGTTCATGCCACACATCACTCCATTCCGCATATTCCTTTTTGAACCAAGCAAGCAACTGCGCTTTGTCTGTAAAATCCAACCCCGGGTCTTTTACCCAATTTTCATCTGCTTTAAAGCTTGCATAAAAACCAATCTCACCGTTACCTTTCTGGCCAATCAGCAAATTTTTCTTGTTTCCAAAGGCCATGATTTTACCACCCCGGAGTAAGGTGTGTACGTTTGGCACCTTTGTTTCTGCATCGTAAACATTCCCTTCCAGCATGAGCACACCAGAATAAAAAGGTTTGATATCGGTAATGTACGGGCGGATTTTAGAGTTGGCTCCATCCGCAGCGATAACCAGATCCGCATAGACTGTTTTGCCGTCTTTGAATTCCAGCTGCCAGCCGTTACCCTGCGCTGCCATCGAAACGAAATGGCTGTCCCAAACAACAGTTTCAGGCTGCAGAGCATCCAATAAGATCTTTCTCAATGCACCACGGTCTATCTCCGGCCGAAAATGTTCATGACCAAAGTTCTCCACAGGCTTGCCTTCATGATCGCTGAAAAAAATCTCTCCCAGTTCATTGGTAATGGTCTCGCGGTCTGCACCCGCCATATAGTTTGCCTTAAACTCCTCCAGCAAACCAGCCTTAACGATAGCCCTTAAGCCCGATTCTTCATGTAAATCTAAAGGTGAGCCCTGAACACGGGCATATTTATCTAAATCCCGTTCATATACCTTTACATGAGCTCCCTTCAGCTGTAAAAGTCTTGCCAGAGTTAAACCTCCCGGGCCGCCGCCCACAATGGCGACTTGTTTATTTTGTAGCAACATAATTTTAAATTCTATGTTGCAAAGCTATTTGTCCTTCAGAACGGATAATAGTACAAATCGGTCGTTTTTGTTTTTAGAGAGCTCTTTTGGTACCACACCAGAAAATTTCTTAATTTCTTTAATGAAATGTGTCTGGTCTGTAAAGTTGAGTTCAGGAGCTAACCTTCCCTGCGCTACATGTTCCAGCGATGTTCTGAACCGTAATATTTTGCAGAACATTTTTAAGGAAAGGCCAAACTGCTGCGTAAAATACCGGTTGATTTGCCTGCTGCTCCAGAATACCTGTTCTGAAAGTTCCTTCACGCTCATCTCA
>DATFQH010000229.1:0-6505 GCA_035264385.1 Pedobacter sp. | reverse complement strand
TCTGTGCCCATCAATAAATTTGTGGCACGCAGCTTCATCGTCAGTTGCTTTAAATGCTTTAAATCTTATCATCTAAGTATTTAGATTTGACATAAATATTTGATCTATAGGCAAGCGCTCAGATGACGTGGAAATATTTTCTGCATAAAATAATCTGAATAGAAATACCGGTATTTCACTTTCGTTGGTTTCAGGAAAGCATTTATAAAACAAACTGTTCAGATGTGAAAATTTTCCTTTTAAAAACTCATCACTATTTAATGCTTGACCAAATTTGAGAATATTAAAATGAAGTATGCTTGCTGTCATGGGATGTACGGAGATCTTATTTTTATTTGCTGTTAACCAGGCCCGTTCAATTGCTTTTCCACCTTCAATAAAATTTGCAGCATCATAATTGGACATCGTTATAAGTCCTAGAGCAGACGAGGCAATTCCAGCTTTTCTAGACATCCGCTCCAATCCAGATCCCATTTTCCAATTTTTAAGCAAATTGAGTACTTCCGGATCTTTCGCAAGTCTCATACCAATAGCCTCCAGCGGTGTCAGTTCAAAAGAAGCCAAATCTAAACCATCGCCGCTTTCTTTACTTTGCTCTTTTGTCCACCTTAACTCCATGTTGAATAATTCGTGGTGACCTGTGGGAGTGAAAAGGCGTAGTTTGTCCGCTTCTCCCATTACTTGGGCCATGGTGTTTATTGTGTCTCCGTCTTCGGTAAAATAAAATTTCGCGCCATCAATCAACTCGGTTTCTTTCTTTATTTCCAGAAGGTGAGCAATGTCGATAGATTTTTTAACCTTCGGAACGTTTCTGTTTGTATGTCTGATCCCGGTGAAATCTGCCAGAGAATCTTTTTTATGACTCGTGTCGGCTTTTGAGAACTGGATGACAGCAATAAGCGTTGGAACGGTTTTTTCAGGAAATGTTGTTTCCGAGGCAATTAATCCTAGTGATTCCGCCTTTAATCTGACACTTTCAATAGCAAGCCCAAATGCCAGATAGGCAACAATGTTGTCTTGGTTGGCAAACGAGAAAGAACGTTCAGTGTCATGAAACAGGTAAAGTGAATCATTTTCATAATACCATTTCCAAGGTTGATTATTGCCGGCAGAAGCTGCCTTCTGTGCGGTGGCCATAATCTCATCCAGTTCATTCTTTTTAAGTGGAATGTGATTTGGAGTTGTTTTGATTTTTACTTTCTTAGCTAGAACTTCAATTTCATCAAAGGTTATTCTGTTCTCTGAAAACGATATCGTTGGCTGCTCATCTCCAGTTTTTGGATCTGAAATGATTTCTTCAATATCAACAAAGAACCTTCCCGATATACTGAGTTGATTTAGCAAAATCCGTCTCGAAAGATCCGCTGTGATGCCGCCTCCATATGCAACAGCGCTTGCCAGTTGCGGCCAAGATGTGATGGTTTGTTCAATTTCCATCATAGAAGCCTTCATCCGGGTTGATAAAGTTTCTACGCCCGCAATTGGTAAAATGTAAGGCACTTTTTCTTCATTTGTTTTGAGAAACTTGACTTTTGAAACATCCAGATGTTCGATGTAACCATGAAGTATTGGACGTGCAGGTTCAAGATCGAAACGTTCAATGTCTATAGTTCCGCGGTCGCTGGCTTCCATCAACACCGGTATTTGGTATTCTCTTGCCTTAAGGCGGCAAAGAATTTTTATATCTATCCCATCGCACTCATCGATAAGAAGATCAAGTTTGCCATTACCTGTGATAAAGGCATCGATGTTCTCCTCTGTGATGCCTTCATGAAAACAGCTTACCTTCAAAAAAGGATCTATTTCTGCAATTTCTCTTGCCACAATGACTGTTTTTTTTAAATCTACATTAGAAACACCAGCCCGGATACGATTTAAATTTGTCAGATCAAGCAGATCAAAATCTGCAATTCGTAGTTCTCCGCAACCCCTTTCTATGGCGAGTGTTAAGGATACAGACTGGCCCACAGAAAGCCCGATTACGCCTATTTTTTTTTGAAGGAGCTGATCTTGTTCATCCTGGGTTATTTTATGCTTATTCCTGCCTGTACGAACCTTGACAAATTCTTTTTCGTCAAGCATGTGTACCAATTTATCTGCCCACGGGTAATATACCCAAACCCCATATTCATCTGGATCTGTCCCATCCAGATGAGCTGAGATGGCCTCATTAACTGTAATATTATTGAAAATTACCTTCGGATTTAGCCCTTTTATAAGATCCTGAAGTTGATTTTGGATGGTATCAAAGACCTGTAAATTCGGTTTCCTATCTATTAAGGCTGCCAGTGCGATCTTTTCGCCCTTGTTAACAATTCTATAAAACTCAGGTTTGCAGACCTCTCTGGATACTGCTGTTGATGAAATTAGCGCCGTTATCGATTTTTTTAAATCTTTCTCTAAATGCATTTTTCGTAATATATAAAATTTCCCTCTAAACTAAGATATAGATTTAGCTAGCGCCAAATATCAACTAAATTTATACTTTTTTCGAGTTATAATGAAGATTAAACTCAAATTATTTAGACAAAACTCGATAGGTTTGCCAGCAAGCAGGCCGTGTCATTATTACATTATATTTTGACGTTTAAAAGACACACATAAATTTAAATCGGAATTTGTTTTTTAAGAGTTGGAAAAATAATATATTTATAAAAATATTCAATGAAATGCCTTCAGATGCTGTAATAAATGTATTATATATAGACGACGAGGTACATAACTTGAACTCTTTTAAAGCTGGATTTAGAAGATTGTTTAATGTTTTTACTGCCGAATCTGCTGCCGATGGCAGAAAAATTTTGGAAACTGAAAATATACAGGTAATCATTACGGATCAACGCATGCCTGTTACTACTGGAATAGAATTTTTAGAGTCTATCATACCCCACTTTCCTGATCCCATTCGTATACTCCTTACGGGATATGCTGATATAAATGCTGTGATTGACGCCATTAACAAAGGACAAGTGTATAAATACATCCAAAAACCTTGGATGGATGAAGATCTTCGTATTAATATAGAAAAAGCTTACGAGATCTACTCGCTGAGAAAAGAAAACAGGGAACTGACAGAACAGTTGTTGCTTGCAAATAAACAACTTGAATTTTTATTGCGACAAAATCTATTATCTTAGTTATGGAATAAAATTGTATTATCATGAATCAATGGGGGGTGGTCTTTTTTCTGCTTTTTTGTTTCCCATTGATCAACAATGTGAAAGCTCAAAACATATCTAATGAGGGGGTTGATTTCTGGGCGGTATTTCCAAGCCATGATCCGTCAAGAAATGACCTAGGGAATGCTCAACTCGCCAATATTACCATTTACGTTACGAGTAAGCTTAACTCAAGAGCCAGAATAAGTTATGGAGATTTTATAGGAGACTATTTTAATATAGCAGCTAATCAGGTTCGTATTTTCAATATTCCAAGGGACAGGGTCTATATTTCATATTCTGAGAGAAACAGAAACCTCCCAGGTAGGGGAATTCATATTGAAGTAGAGCCTGGATATCCCAAAGTGGTTGTCTATTCGCATATCTATGCCGGGGCACGTTCGGCTGCATCGTTGATTCTGCCCCAGGAGTCCCTTGGACAGAAATATTACTCTATGAATTATACACAGAGTTACAACGAAGACAACGATAATAGGAACTATTTGACCCTGGTCGCTTCTGAACCCAATACAAATCTCCTGATTCATACTAAGTCTGGTGGCACTATACCAGTTAATCTGATCAACATAGGTGATGTTTATCAATATATGCCAGAAGGTTTAGAGGACCTAACAGGAACCTACGTAGAGATTGATCCAAACTCACCGGATAATTGTACCAAACGCTTTGCTGCATTTTCAGGAAGCACTTCTGTTACAGTAGGTTGTGATGTAACCAGGGATCCCTTATACCAACAACTATATCCAGTAACCAGTTGGGGTAAAAGCTATTGCATAATCCCATTCAAAAACAGATATTATTATTACAGAGTTCTTGCAGAAGAAGATGACACCAGGATAATGGTTAATAACGTTTTCGTTACTAGCCTTAGAAGGGGTGAGGTTTATCCAAGGAATGATATTCAGCCCGCCCAATCTGACCCCATACTAATTACGGCCGATAAAAGAATAAGCGTAGCGCAGTATGCATTGACACAGGAGTGTTCAGGTGTGTCTGGACGGGTTCTCAGTGATCCTGAAATGGTGCTTTTGAACCCGATAGAATTCAATATTAAACATGTGACTCTTTTTTCTTCAAATGCACAAAATATAAGGGAGAAGTATATCAATGTATCAATTAAGACTTCAGCAAGAAATACTTTTAGACTAAATGGCGAGCAACTTCCGGAAAGTAGCTGGCAAATCCTTGCTTCGAGCCCTGATTTATCTTATTCGCAGATATCAATATCAAGTCAAAACTCTACTCTAATTGCAAACGAAGGATTTAACGCCATAGCCTATGGCTTTGGTGATCATGAATCATATGCCTATTCTGCAGGCACAAATCTGGCTGCCAATAATTATTTGCTTGTCAGTAATTCGGTTACAGGGTTTGATTCTCCGAATGCTTGTATTGATCAAGAGTCAGATTTTAAAATTGTATTGGCTTTTAAGTCCCTGAATCATAAAGTAACCTGGCAACTGGACAGTGAGGAAGCTGTTGACATTACAACCCCGCCAAGAGAATTTCATTCAGACAATGGAGATTTGCTGTTTGAATATGTTTATAATATTAGAAGGAAATTCCCGGTCACGGGAGCGCATACTATGTCCGTGACAGCAACTATGCCAAATGTTGGGAGTTGCATTGGCCGGCCATTACAATATGATTTCACTTTTAATGCTTATCCGATACCTGTAGCATCATTTGAATCTCCTGATCAGGTATGTTTTGATGACGATGTTATTTTTACAGACCGAAGTGAATCAAATATTTCTGATCAGGAAATCAATAAGTGGTTATGGGATTTTGGTGATGGAGAAATGTCAACTGAACAAAATCCCACACATGTTTATAGCGCTTCGGGTGATTTTACAATACGTTTATCTGCAGGTCTTGAGGATGGATGCCTTTCGGATCCTGTTATCAGAATAATTACCGTAAGACCAAAGATAGTTGCAGATTTTATCGTCAAACCGATCGATTGTATAACCTCAGAAGTTGTTGCTACTGATATTTCATCAGTTGAAAATAACACCGAAGCAATTACTTCGTGGGTTTGGGATTTTGGGGACGGCAGCCCAAAAATTTTAAACCAGATTGCTAAACATCGCTATTCTGCTCCAGGTAATTATGAAATTACACTTATTGTCGGCACAGGCAATGGGTGCTTGAGTAAGCTCAAAATTATCCCTGTAAATATGAAGGGACTTCCTATAGTGGCCTTTTCTAGCCAAAAAGTGTGTGTAAGCGATGTCACCACCCAATTCACAAACAACTCCACTGATGCTGATGGAAATATTCAAAGCCTAAGTTATCTATGGGATTTCGGGGATGTCGGCAGTTCTCTGAATTCTTCCACAGATCGGAATGCATCGCATAAATATAGTGTTGCTGGTAATTATACCGTTAAATTAATTGTAGCCACCGCAGATGGTTGCTCTGAAGAGACCAGCAGGGAACTTAATGTAAACGGGTCACAGATAACTGCAGGCTTTGTGATTGATGATGTCAGTAATCTTTGCAGCGGGAATAAGGTTGTTGTTACCGACAATTCATTTGTAGATAAAGGTAGGACAACAAAGATCGAATGGATAATCGACAGTAATAAACCCAATGAAATTATAGTCGACGAAGACCCGGAAAGAGGAAAGATATATGAATTCCCCTATCCTCCCGCTACATCACCGGTACCAAGGATAGTTACGATCGTAATGCGCGTCTATTCCGGGATAACATGTTCAGAAGAGTCAAGGCAAACCATTACTATATATCCAACTCCAAAAGTTGTTTTTAATGCCATTCCTCCCCTTTGCCTTAACAGCGGACCAATTAGAATTGATCAGGCAAGTGAGGTAACGGGTATATCCGGAAGCTCTATATACAGCGGTAATGGGTTAAGTGAAGACGGAATTTTTGATCCTATGGTAGCAGGAGTGGGAACCCATACGTTGAGTTATACCTTCAGGACAGACGTTGGATGTGAAGCTGTAAAAACACAGACCATTGTTGTTTTTCCCGCACCTGTATCTTTATTTACCAGAGATATATTTGCCTATGCGGGAGAGCAAAAACAGTTCGACCTTGTCTCGACAGGTGTTGGGCTTACATTCCAATGGGAACCTTCAATTAATTTAGATAAGGATAACATACAGAATCCTCTGGTTATGGCCGATCAGGACAGAACTTATTCAGTAACAATCCATTCGTCACAAGGATGCTCAGTTACCGAAAAGATTCATGTTCATATAATACCTGAAATAGAAACATCCAATGCATTCAGCCCAAATGGCGACGGTAAAAATGATGTCTGGGTATTGAAGAACATCGAGACTTACCTGAACGCA
>DATFQH010000228.1:0-12977 GCA_035264385.1 Pedobacter sp. | reverse complement strand
TTAAGGAAACCTGCATTTTTAGATAAATATTTTAGTTCGTTTGCCGCTCATCTTGAGGTATTTAATTTGCTGAATATCAACAATACCGTTTCGTACTTATGGCTAAAAGATGTGAATAACGTACAATATGCTATTCCGAATTATTTAACGGGCCGCCAGCTTAACTTGAAATTGATCATAAAGTTCAAGAATTCGCACCGATAACATATATAAAATTGCTAGATTTACATCCATTATAAATAACCTTTAAAAATGAGACACAATTTCGGCGCAGGCCCATGTATTTTACCTCAAGAAGTATTTAAACAAGCATCACAGGCGGTATTAGATTTTAAAGACGGGTTATCGATCCTGGAGATCTCTCACCGTACTCCTGAATTTGAAGCGGTAGTAGAAGAAACCGTAAAATTGATTAAAGAATTAATGAATATCCCCTCGGGATATTCGGTTGTATTGTTACAAGGCGGTGCCAGTTTGCAATTTTCGATGGTTCCTATGAACCTTTTGCCTGAAGGCGGAACAGCTGCTTATCTGGAGACAGGTGTGTGGGCTAATAAGGCAATTAAAGAAGTAAAGGTTTTTGGAACAGCGAATATTGTTGCTACCTCAAAAGAGGCGAACTTCACTTACGTACCTAAAGATTATGTTATTCCTCAAGACAGTGCTTATTTCCACTGCACTTCGAACAATACGATCTACGGAACCGAACTGTTTAATTTCCCGGATACCAATGTTCCTGTGGTTTGCGACATGTCTTCTGACATCATGAGCAGGGTGATTGATGTTTCTAAATTTGATCTGATCTATGCAGGTGCGCAGAAAAACATCGGGCCTGCCGGCCTGACCATTGCCATCGTCAAAGACGAAATATTAGGAAAATCAGGTAGAAAACTGCCTTCAATGCTGGATTATAAAGTTCATATCGAGGGTGGATCCATGTACAACACGCCACCGGTATTTTCTATCTATGTGGCTATGCTAAACCTGAGATGGCTAAAAGCTAAAGGCGGAGTAGCCGAAATTGAAAGGGAAAATAAGGCTAAGGCCGAGGCTTTGTACAAAGAGATCGATAGAAATCCGTTGTTTAAAGGTACTTGCGCCGTTGAAGACCGCTCTAGAATGAATGTTTGCTTTGTGATGGAAAACCCTGAGCTGGAGAAGCCATTCCTGAAATTTGCGGAAGAAAATGGTGTGGAAGGTATCAAAGGGCACAGAAGTGTGGGTGGATTCAGAGCTTCTATTTACAATGCGCTTCCGATCACCAGTGTACATGCACTTATAGAATTAATGCAGATTTTTGCAGAAAAACACCAATAAAATATAAATTAATGATTAAGATACTTGCAAACGACGGGATTGATCCTGTCGGTAAAAAATTATTAGAAGAGGCAGGCTTTGTAGTAGATACAGAAACTGTTCCACAGGATCAATTGGTTGAAGCTTTAAAAAATTATGATGGTATTACTGTTAGAAGTGCTACCAAATTGCGTCAGGAACTGATAGATCAGGTGCCTAACATTAAACTGATCGGAAGAGGTGGTGTTGGTATGGATAATATTGATGTGGAATATGCCCGCAGTAAGGGTATTGCGGTGGTAAATACCCCTGCAGCGTCTTCATTGTCTGTAGCGGAACTTGTTTTTGCACATTTGTTTACAGGGATCCGTTTTTTACAGGATTCCAACAGAAAGATGCCTGTTGAGGGTGCTACTAAATTTAATGCTTTGAAAAAGGCTTATGCTGGCGGTATTGAGCTTCAGGGCAAAACTATGGGTATCATTGGTTTCGGCCGTATTGGCCGTGAGACTGCTAAAGTTGCCCTTAGACTGGGCATGAATGTGCTGGCATATGACCTGTACCCTTCAGAAGGTACATTGCCGCTGACTTTCCAGGGTGGAGCTTCTGTAGAGATCCCTTTTAAGACGGTTTCACTGGAAGAGGTGATTACCGGTAGTGATTTCATCAGCTTGCACACTCCTTTTGCGGATAAGCCTATTCTGGGCGCAGCCGAATTTGCTAAGGTTAAACCTGGAGTTGGTGTGGTAAACTGCTCGAGAGGCGGTACCATCGACGAATTGGCTTTGGTTGATGCGTTGAATAGTGGTAAGGTTGCTTTTGCAGGATTGGATGTGTTTGATGATGAACCTACACCAAGGGCTGAGATTCTCCAGCATGCGAAAATTTCCCTGACTCCGCACATTGGTGCTGCTACCAATGAAGCGCAGGAGCGGATAGGTACCGAGCTGGCCAATATCATTATTGATCATTTCAAAAAATAAATAAAATAAGAAAGGGACCCTGCAAGGTCCCTTTCTTATTTTATTTATTTAAGGCATGGACTTAATGAGTGCCCAGTACCGGTAAGCAAGTATTGCTTTTTGAAAAGTAGTCAGCTTCATTGGGTCCTTTTTATAAAGACCCGGCAGGATAAGCTTGTTGAGCTGTACCAATGTGCGAAAGAACCATTTTTTCATCTCAACCTGATTTTACTTATACTGTAATTTGACTTTCTTTCTATAGAAATAGACCAATCCTGCCAGCGCAAGTGCTAAAAAGACGCTGAGGCATATGGCCAGTGTTCTGGTACTCTTTGCATTTTCTGCTGACTTTTTGAGCAAATCATTTTGCTCCTGTAATTTTTTGACCGACAGCATGTAGTTTTGAATTCTGCTGCCAGTGTTGCTGGCTTCACGCTGAACCATTTCTACTTCCTGGTTTTTATAGTCCATCAGGATTTTCAGCTCTTTAAATATGCCATTGTCAGTCAGCACGATCTGCCTTAATATTTCATTGGAATTTTTAATGTCCTGTTTGGTCTGGAAACCAAATATCCCGGTGCGCTGGTCCAGACTCTGGTCGTATTGTCCGAATCTTTTGCTTCTTTCCGAAAGCAGTGCGTTTACTTTTAATCGCTGGGTCTGGTAGGCGCTGGTATCCGGCTGGGCGGCTTGTACAGCGCCAGTAAAGCTGATCAGATACAATGAAAGTGCAAAAAGCCATAGACGTGAAAGCAGTAAACGGTTGTTCATGTTGAATTTTAGTAAGTATAAGCAAACTTTGTGCCTTGCTTACGGATGGAACTCGATCCTTATGATGTCGCTGAGGTGCAAGCCCAGCAAACCGCTGGCCTTGCCCTTATTGATGGCGATTTCCAGGTGGTTGCTGATGCCAAAAAGACAAAGTTTTTCTCCTTCAGGAACTTCGTTATAGTGCCAGCTGAGCTGGGTTATGGTTTCGCTTTTCCTGAAATAGAGGGTGAAATCTCTGTTTCTCTGAATTTTTGTGAACAGGTCTTTGGTGATGTTGGTAATGACATTGCAAAAGGTGTCGATATAAATGACACTACCGCGGATGATGTCGCGTTCAATGACCGGATTGAGCAACATCCTTTGCTCGATGCTATCGGTGGCCACTCCAATCTCTTTTAGTTTGGCTCCTTTTGCCAGGTGAACGGCTGCCTTGACAAAGATATCGACCAGGGGAAAATGCAGATACTTGAGGTCCTGCATGATGTTGAGTTCTACGATCTCATCGGGCTTCTCATCAAAAAGCAGCGAGAAGATGCCGTTGTCTGCCCCGACAAAAAAGTGATCCCGGTATTTCAATGCAATGTATTTCGTGTTCTCGCTGAATACGGAATCTATACCGATCAGGTGTACAGTACCTTTGGGAAAATAGGGATAAACATTTTTGAGAACGAAGGCTGCATACGAAATATTAAATGATGGCACTTCGTGTGTTACGTCAACAATATTAGCTGTAGGCAAGATGCTCAGGATACTGCCTTTCAGAGCAGCCTGGTAAAAATCTTTAGAACCTAAATCTGTTGTTAAAGTAATAATGGCCATTAAAAATTGAATATTTATTCTTAATCTTGCGTAGGCGGCAAATCGCGTACAAATATTCAATTTTTATATCAGAATACACACCTCAATCAAAAAAACAATATTTTGAACGAACTAAAATTAACACTAGAATCGGTAGATCCGGTACAGTTTTGGGGAGCTAATAATGAGCATTACGAGCTGGTAAAGAATGCTTTCCCTAAACTGAAAATTGTAGCCAGGGGTAATGAAGTGAAGGTGCTGGGCGATGAGCAGGAACTGAAGACATTTGAAAAAAAGTATTTGCAGCTCATAGCACACCTCGAGAAGTATAGTTCATTGCTGGCGGGTGATGTCGAAACGATTTTAGTTTCCAGGCGCTTGTCTGCCGATGAGGATGCCGCATCGGGAGAAAAGCAGCCGGCCACTGGTGGCGGGGGCGGTGAGGTTATTGTATTTGGCACCAACGGATTAATGGTAAAGGCCAGAACTGCGAACCAGAGAAGAATGGTAGACAGCATTGGTAAAAATGACGTACTGTTTGCCATCGGTCCTGCGGGAACAGGTAAAACTTATACTGCGGTTGCGCTTGCGGTAAGGGCACTGAAAAACAAGGAGATCAAACGTATCATACTAACCAGGCCTGCTGTTGAGGCAGGAGAGAGCCTGGGTTTTTTACCCGGCGATTTGAAAGAGAAGGTTGATCCTTACCTGCGTCCCTTGTACGATGCGCTGGATGATATGATTCCGGCAGAGAAACTAAAGCTATATATCGAAAATAGAACTATCGAGATCGCGCCGCTTGCATTTATGAGGGGCAGAACGCTGGATAACTGTTTTGTAATTCTGGATGAGGCGCAGAATTCTACTGATCTTCAACTGAAGATGTTCCTGACGCGTATGGGACCTTCGGCCAAATTCATTGTAACAGGTGATGTAACCCAGATCGATTTGCCCAAGAAACAGATGTCTGGGCTGCACAATGCACTACGCATTCTGGACGGGATTCCGGGCATCGATATCATCTATCTCACCGGAGAAGATGTGGTAAGGCATAAACTGGTGAGAAGAATATTGAAGGCTTACGGAGATATTCAATAATTAGACAATAAATAGCTTTTTTAGCAAATAGCATGACAGCAATAAAAGAGACAAACTTTAGCTTTCCAAAGCAAACCAATTTTTATAAGGGTAAAGTACGTGATGTATATACCATAGACAATCGCTTTATGGCGATGGTGGTGACCGACAGGATTTCTGCTTTTGATGTAGTTCTGCCTGAGGCAATTCCCTTTAAGGGACAGGTATTGAACCAGATTGCAGCTAAGTTTTTAGCGGCTACCAAAGATATCGTTCCCAACTGGGTAATCGATACACCAGACGAGATGGTAACTATTGGGCGCATCTGCGAGCCATTTAAAGTAGAAATGGTTATCAGAGGTTATCTGGCTGGTCATGCCTGGAGAGAATACAGTGCAGGGCGCCGCAGTGTGTGTGGTGTTGACTTACCCGACGGACTGAAAGAAAATGACAAATTACCTGAACCTATTATAACTCCTACAACAAAGGCTGCTGTAGGGCATGATGAGGATATCTCGAAAGCTGATATACTGGCTAAGGGAATTGTTTCCCTGGCCGATTACACCCATCTGGAGAAATATACTCAGGCACTTTATAAGCGCGGTACGGAAATGGCTGCTGAACGGGGGCTTATTTTGGTAGACACCAAATATGAGTTCGGTAAGGTAGGAGATGATATCTTTTTGATCGATGAGATCCATACACCTGATTCATCGCGTTATTTTTATGCTGAAGGGTATACAGAAAGACAGGATGCTAATGAAGCACAGAAACAGTTGTCGAAAGAGTTTGTGCGTAAATGGTTAATTGAGAATGGTTTTCAGGGGAAAGACGGGCAAACGGTTCCTGAAATGACACCCGAGATTGTCAATTCGATTTCAGACCGTTATATAGAACTTTACGAGCAGATCACGGGCGATCATTTTGTAAAGAATAACGCAGACAATGTGCCTGAGCGGATTGAAAGGAATGTGACTGATGCGCTGAGCCTGCTATTGACCTAAAATTGGTTTTTTTTGTTTATTTTAGCATTTAACTTAGTAAATCAGTATCATGAAATTTTCAGTAGATAAGCACGAAAAGTATGTCGTTCTAAAACTTGATGAACCTCAGTTTACGAACGAAAATACCCCTAAATTGAAATCTGAATTCATTTTATTGAATGCAGAAGGGTTTCGCAATATAGTCCTTGACCTGTCTGCAATTAAAAAATGTGATGATTCGCAGGATTTAAGCAGTCTCCTGGTAGGGGACAGGCTTTGCAAAAAAGCCAACGGAATTTTTATTGTAACGGGTATTAATGATGTAGTGGCCAAGATATTGGAAATGTCCAGCCTGGATCAGTCGTTAACTATAGTTTCCAAGCTTGATGAAGCGACCGATCTGATCTTTATGGAAGAAATTGAAAAGGAATTGCTTGGTGGTGTAGATTTAGGTTAATGAAATTTGAGGTAACTATTTTAGGAAGCAGTTCCGCTACACCCGTACACAATAGAAATCCGACAGCTCAGCTTTTAAATTGTAATGAAAAGTTTTACCTGATCGATTGCGGAGAAGGAACTCAGCAACAGTTGATCAGGTATGGTTTTAAGGCCAGCAAAATTGATTTCATATTCATCAGTCATCTTCATGGCGACCATTATTTCGGCCTGATCGGTTTACTGTCAAGTCTTCATCTGAATGGGCGCATTAAGCCGCTGAAAATCTTTGCGCCTGCCGCCTTACAGGAAATACTTGCGCTTCAGTTTAAGTATTCTGAAACTGTGATCAGGTATCCGCTGGAATTTGTTGTTACACAAACTGTTGCTTCCTGTCAAATATTTGAAAATACAGACCTGACCGTTGAAACTGTGGTTTTGAATCACAGAATTCCCTGCACTGGGTTTAAGTTTACCCAGAAGAAGCGTTTGCGTAAGCTGCTTGTTGATAAACTGGAGGCTGAACACATCAACATCGATTATTATCCTTTGCTTAAAAGAGGGGTAGACCTCGAATTACCTGATGGGCGAAAGATAATGAACAGCGAGTATACCATCGATTCTGACCGGCCCAAAAGATATGGCTATTGCTCCGATACACTCATGGATGAAAGTTACTTCGGCAGCATCATGGATTGCGATCTTCTGTATCACGAAGCGACTTTTCTTCACGAAATGCTGGACAGGGCCAACCAGACACATCATACTACTGCATTACAGGCTGCTGAAATAGCTAAGTTCACCAGTGCATCCAAACTGCTTATCGGGCATTTCTCTTCAAGATACAAGACCTTACAGGGATTACTGGATGAGGCCAGATCTGTATTTGAAGACACAGAACTGGCTATAGAAGGCAATACTTACCAGATTTAGCTTTTATTTGTCTTTATTGCCGCCTCCGAAAACCGAGAAGTGTACGTAACGCTTTGGATTGGCCTTGAGGTCTATCATCAGATTATCGAGATTTTTGGAAGCATTGTTGAGGTTTTCATACAGTTTGGCGTCGTTAACCAGCATACCTAATGAACCCTGCCCGTTATTGATCTTGCCGACTATGCTTTGCAGATCTGATACCGCCTTATTGGCATTGTCTATAGTTTGTTTAAAATTTGTAGCTGCAACCTGATCTGTGATGGAATGCACGTTGTTTAAAATGGCGCTGATCTTCTGGTTGTTTTGCTTCAGGTTATTTGATATGGCCTCAACATTGGCCAGTATAGCAGAAATGCGCGAACCCTCTGAACCAACAAGATTATCTACCTTTTTAGAAGTGGATTCAAGAGACGCAAGCGTTGCGGAAATGCTGTTGAAGCTTTTGTCTACATTCTTCTGAAAATTAGGATTCAGGATAGAATTTACACTGGTTAGGATAGAGTCCATTTTTCCAATGATCATTTCTGCCTTTTTCTGAACAGGCTGTACGGTTTCGAGCAGTCCTTTCTGGACATTTGCATTAAGGGTGTCACCGTCCTGAGCATAATCTTCACCTGTACCTAATGCCATTACAATTGCCTTGCTGCCTAAAAGATCTGTGCTTTCCAGTTTGGCAATACTGCTTTTCGGAATTTCATATTTACCCTTGATCTTAAGTGTTGCCAGAATGGAGCCGTCGGGTTGAAGCTGCAGCTTGTCTACGCGTCCGATCTGAAATCCGTTGATCAGCACAGGCTTGGACACTGCCAGACCATCAACATGTGAATAGCGGGCGTATAAAACCGTCTCGGTTGAAAAAATGGCGTTTCCCTTCAGGAAGTTATAGCCAATAATTAATAAGGCTATGGAGAAGGCTGCCAGTATGCCTACTTTGGTTTCGTTTGCGATCTTCATCTGGTGATTTGTTTTATGTCGTGGGTCTGTTTAGTTTGTTTCAGTTTCCTTTTTATAGGTTTTAATGGCCTTAAAAATTGAGCCTACAATTTCGGACTGCCCCTCATCTGAATTGATGTACCGCTCTTCATCGGGATTGGAAATGAAACCAATCTCCGTAAGCACGGCAGGCAAGCCGCATCTTTGTAAGATCAAGAGTCCTTGTTCTTTCACGCCTCTGTTGACCCTTCCATTATCATGCGTATAGTTTTCCTGCATCAATCTGGCCAGCTTCAAACTCTTGTCTCTAAATAAATTCTTAAACAAAGATAATATAATAAATGTTTGAGGATCGTTAGGATCGTAGCCGTCGTAATTTTGCTTATAATTTTTCTCCAGTTTGATGTCTTCATTCTCCCGAATGGCTGCATCCTGTTCATTTAAACGGTGCGAACCGGCTACAAAGGTCTCGGTGCCGCTTGTTACTTTATTTTTTTGATAGGCATATCTGGGTATCTTTTTGCCTTTTTTATTTTTGGTATAGCCTACAACCACCTTTCTGTCCGGCATGGAATTGCAGTGTATTGAAATGAACAGATCAGCTTTGTTGTCATTGGCCAGCTCTGCTCTTTTATAAAAGTCAACATCAACATCTGTTTTCCTGGTGTACAGCACTTTCACCTCGGGCAGCTCTTCTTCTATTTTTTTTCCAAGCTTTAAAGCTACTTTCAGTGCCACGTCTTTTTCCAGAGAAAAACTTCCCCTGGCACCCGGTTTTCGGCCGCCGTGACCAGCATCTATCACGATAGTTTTAAGCTTGTATCCCTGTGAAAATGTAAACTGTGAACTGAAAAGTAAAAATGGCAACAGGAACAGGGCTTTCTTCAATCTCATGCAAATGTATTTTGGTGTGTAATTATCCTTCTACGTTCTTTTTATAGTTTTCTATAGCTTTTAACAGGCAACTGGTGATTTCGTTTTGGCCTTCTTCAGAATTCATATAATCTTCTTCTCCCGGATTACTGATAAATCCAATTTCGGTAAGAATGGCGGGCATGCCTGCGCGGGCCAGTACGGCCAGGCTTTTTTCCTGCACTCCCCGGTCTACACGACCCACGTTTACATATTGATCCTGGACCAGTTTTGCCAGCCTAAGGCTCTGTGTTCTGAACGTGTTTTTCATCAGCGACAATATGATGGCATTTTCAGGGTTATTGGGATCGAAGCCCTCATAGTTTTCCTTATAGTTGTCTTCAAGAAAGATAGCAGCATTTTCTCTTTTTATCGCTTCGTCCTGCTCGTTTACCCGGCCCATACCCGATACAAAAGTTTCTACTCCTCTTGTGGAAGTACTTTTTCTGCTGACGGTACTTGTAATTGGAACTCTTTTTCCACGGCTGTTTTTCCTGTAGCCTGTTACCACTGTAGACCTCCGGACTGGCATATCATTGCAGTGGATGGATATAAAAAGATCTGCTTTGGCATTGTTTGCGATGGCAATTCTTTCATATAAAGGGATAAAAACATCATCGGTACGGGTATAAATTACCTTCACATCTTTGATATTCTCCTCAATGGCTGCGCCCAGATGGAGAGCGGTTTTTAATGCCACGTCCTTCTCGGTTGAATAAAGCCCTCTTGTGCTGCCATCCCTGCCTCCGTGACCGGCATCAATTACGATAGTTTTTATTTTATATTCTTGTGTAAATGCTTGATAACTAGATGTAATAATGATCGACAGGGAAATAAATACGATCAAAATTGCATTTGGTCTGAGCAATGGTATATTTTTCATTAATTTTGAACGTTTTGGATTAAACATTAATGCAAAAATAACATTCACACACGAATTTGAAACTTTTACCGTATATCATTTTTTTTAACCTGTTTGTTTTATTAACATCTGTTAGTATTGAAGCTACTGCTTTTTCTTCCGTTACCTGGCGGCAGGTACTTCAGCAGATAGGTACGACTAAAAAAAGTGGCCCCAAAAAACTTAACGCTGATACCGGCAAAAAAGATACAGTGGCCAGTGAAAAACTTGAATATTCAGCCAAGGATTCTGTAGTTTTTAAGAATCAAAAGAAGATCGTGCATTTATATGGCGGCGCCAGGGTGATCTACCAGGGCCTGGAATTGGATGCCGATTACATTACCTACAATGACAGTACCAAACAGATTTTTGCCAGAGGTACCATGCGCAAGGATAAATATATAGGCAGGCCGATTATCAAAATGGAAGGGCAGGGTACCTCCCTTGCAGATTCACTAAGATATAATACAGAAACGATGGAGGCTCAGATCTGGCAGGTATTTACCGAGCAGGAAGGCGGGTTCTTTTCGGGCGGAAAGGCAAAAAAACAGCCCGATGATGAAATACACAGTAAGGGGCAGACCTATAGTACCTGTAATTTGCCGCATCCTCACTTTGGAATACACATTACAAAGGGGATCGTAACCGAAACTCAGATCATTACCGGTCCGGTTTATTTAAAGATTGAAGACATTCCCCTGCCATTGGGGCTTCCTTTCGCTTTTTTCCCCAAACCCAACAAGAAGGCATCCGGTTTTATACTACCTTCTCCGGGTGAAGACTTCAGCCGTGGTTTTTTTCTGCGGGACGGTGGTTATTACCTTGGTCTGAATGATTATTGGGATGCTAAGCTGACAGGAACTATTTATACCCGTGGTTCTTATGATGCGATGCTTGTGTCGAATTACACCAAAAGATATAAGTATAACGGAAATCTCAGTCTGAACTATTCAAATTCTAAATATCCTGTAGCCGGCAGTGCAGATGATGAGACCAGGAAAGATTTTAAGATTTTATGGAGTCATTCGCAGAATGCCAATGCTAAACCGGGAACCACTTTTTCTGCATCTGTGAATGCGGGTACAAGTAGTTATAACAAGAATACGGCAGCAGGTGCAACTTACGACCCCCGTCAGGTGGCAGATAACACCTTGCAGTCCAGTGTTTCTTATGGCAGGTTTTTTGATAATGGTATGAATTTGAGTCTCGCCGCCAGTAGCAGGCAGCAGACACAGGACCAGAGTGTTGATCTGAGATTACCGGATCTTACTTTTTCTATTCCTACATTTAATCCTTTTGATTCGAAGGATAGACTCGGTGAGCAGAAATGGTATCAAAAAATAACCGTTGGTTATAATGCGACTGCAAGTAATAGTATCACCACTAAAGAGAATCTGCTTTTTAAGAGAGAGTCGTTAAGTAAATTTCAAAACGGAGTTGACCATCAGATCCCGATAAACATGTCGTTTACCCCGGTGGAGAACTTCAATTTCAATATGGGTGTTCAATATAGGGAAAGATGGGCATTTCAAACCATTGAAAAAACCTACCTGAGGGTGATCAACGGATCTGATGTTCAGGTTGTTGATACCATTCCTGGATTTAAACGCAACGGAGAGTATAGCGCAAATATGAGCATTTCTACCAAGGTTTATAGTCTTGCACAGTTCAAAGGTTTAGGTAATTTCACAGCGCTGAGGCATGTGATGACGCCCAGAGTTGGATTTAGCTATACACCGGATTTTTCTGATTTGAAGCGCGGATATTACAGAGAGGCATTTTATACTGATGGCACCAACGTAAAGGATGAAAGAGGTCAGAATCGCAAGTACTCGATCTTTGAAGGTTCGCTTTATGGCGGTCCGGGTTTGGGGCGAAATGCATCCATGTCGTTTGGTATCGATAATACGGTAGAGGCGAAATTCCTGACACCCAATGATACAACCGGAAAGGGAGATAAAAAAATTCCTGTTATTCAGGGTCTCAGTATTAACGGAACCTATAATTTTCTGGCCCCAAGCTATAAATTGTCAAACCTCAGTTTCAGTGGACGATCGCAGTTTACAGACAAGCTTGGAATCAATTATAGCGGATCACTGAATCCTTACAATACAAGGGACTCGATCAACGTAAACACCGGCCGGACGGACAGGTTTATCGTAGATGAATATGTTTGGAAAGTTGGTAGATTCCCTAGACTGACAAATTTTGGCTTCTCATTTGACTATAGTTTTAATCCTGAAGCGTTGCGCAGAAAGAACGAAAATCAGGATCAGCTGAAGGATCAGGTTGAAAAACAGGGAATGACAGAGGAGCAGGCAGAAGCACTTGCGAGAGTGAGCCGTGATCCCAATGCCTTCGTTGATTTTAAAATTCCATGGAACTTTGCTTTCAGTTACAGTTTCCAGTACAGTACAGATCCTGTAGGCCGTAACGGATCGGTAACAAATACTTTAAACTTTAACGGCGATGCCAATATTACACCGAAGTGGAAGGTGCAATTTACTTCCGGCTGGGATTTTCAGGCGAAAACCTTTTCACAGACTTCATTTTCAATTTACCGGGATCTGCACTGCTGGGACATGAGTTTTAGCTGGGTTCCCTTTGGTTTTTACCAGTCTTATTCGGTGGATATCAAAGTTAAAGCCTCTATTTTGCAGGATCTGAAACTGAGCAAAAGAAAAAATTATTATACCCGCTTCTAATTCAAACAATATGCTAGCTGAAATTATCACTATTGGCGATGAAATTCTCATTGGCCAGATTGTAGATACCAATTCTGCATGGATGGCCCAACAGCTTAATCTGGCGGGCATTAAAGTCAAGCAGATTACTTCTGTATCTGACGATGCGGCTCACATTATGGCGGCGCTGCGACTTGCTGAGGAAAGGGCAGGCATCATTCTGATCACCGGTGGTCTTGGCCCGACGAAGGATGATATCACCAAATTTACGCTGGCTAAATATTTCGGTATG
>DATFQH010000227.1:0-6145 GCA_035264385.1 Pedobacter sp. | reverse complement strand
TAGGCTTGCTCAGTCCTTGTAATGAATTTCTTTTACTGAAGGCTACTTTATTTCCTAATGAATCATTAGGAATAGAATTAAGAGCTTCCTGAATATATTTTGATTTGACTGCAAAGGTTGCTCCATCTACCTGATTTTGTTTCGCGCTGATCACACCGATTATGTTTCCCTGCTGATCCAATAATGGACCTCCACTATTTCCAGGGTTTACGGGGATAGAAACTTGATATTGAGTAGTATCCCCATTATAACCCGTTTTGGAACTAACATAACCACGACCGTAAACTGCATCGTCTTTCGGGAAGCCTAATGTATACACTTCTTCCCCCATACCAATAGTGTTTCTTTTCAAGCGGTAAGGCAGATTTGAAAGTCCTTTAAATCTATTGTCTGTTATTTTAAGAATGGCAAGATCATATTGAGAATCTGTTCGGATTACACGAACCTTATAAGGTTCACCGCTATTATCTACAACGGTTATAGATTCAGCTCCTTCGATCACATGAAGATTGGTCAGAATATATCCGTTAGCGGTAAGCGCAAATCCAGTTCCTCCGTAATTTGCCGGACGTTCATTTTTCGGTATACTGGCGTTAGCTGTAGAATTGATCTTTCTGATAAGACTGCTCTGTGAGCTCTTAAGACTTGTAAGATCTCTCTTAACCTGCTCCACACTGCCTATTTGCTCGGTATTCTGTTGTATAGAATAGAGCATAGCCATTGTCAGTAAAATAAAAGATGCTGCTACCCCCAGGGCTGCCTTGTTCTTTCTCCAAATGTTTACGACAAATGAAGGATGTGGTCTGAATTTCCTGCTTAATGTGTCAACATCAACATGGCCATGAGCCTCGTCCATTTTACCTTTTAAATCTAATGTTACAGCATAATCCCTTAAGGATTCAAGAAAAACCTTATGAGCCACAACCTTATGATCGACTGAAGGATCATTGAGGCGCAATTGCTCAAATGCCTTAGTCTCTGCTTCGGTTAATTTACCGTTCAGGTAATCTTCGATAATCCCTTCTAACTCTATCTCGTTTCTCATTTCAAATCAATTTGAAAAAATAATTTCTTTAATCTTTGCAGACATTTATATTTCTGCGTTTTCGCATTGTCCGTGTTTGTATATCCAAATTTTTCACAGATATCCTGCATAGACAGATTGTTGATATAAAAATCCTGAATAATTGTTTTGCACGGTTCGCCTAAATGTTGAAGCGCAGATTGCATTTTTTTAAATTGCTGATCCTTTTCTTCATGCTGCTCCACATCATCCTCAGTAGCAATGACATCTTCAAAGTCGGCGATGTTACTGGTCTTTCTACTATGCTGTGCAAGTTTCTTGAGCCAGATGCGTCTGCAAACTGAGTAGATATAGGTTTTTAACTTACTGCTCAACTCAAAATTTCCGCTCTATATTTTATTATACAACACGATTATTCCTTCCTGATACACATCTTTTGCATCATCCTCATCACCGTTGTTGTTTAAAATGAATTGTAAGATCATGGGAAAATACCCAACATACAATTTATTTAGCGCATCATCCGAGTTGTTTAAGATCCCTAAAACGACCTCTCTATCTGTTGGAACTGAACTGCTTAACTTATTACTCACCAATTAATACATTTATACGTGAATGGTAACCCAATGTTAACTAAAAAAAATAATTCTTTTTATTATTTCCCTTTAATACATGAACTCCTTGCAGGGTAACCCTTTTATATTTTTTTAATTTTCATGGATTATTAATTGATAAACAATACATTTGCGGCCATAAAAACAGGTCAATCAGAAAATATTTTATTTTTTTTCGTTTACCTGGGTTACCTTTTAAAGTTTAAGGTATTAAACACTAAAATTAATTAATTATTTAAAACAGAATTAGAATGAAAAACGCATTTAAATTTGGCTTTTTAGCTTTAGCAATCTCTTTATCAGTAGCAGCTTGTAACTCAGAAAAAACTGGCGAATCTACAGACACTACACTTACTGATTCATCAGCAATAACTACTGAAGTTGATACTACAGTAACTGATTCAACTGTAAAAGATACAGCTGTAACTACTACTACAACTACTACTGACACTGTAAAGCACTAAGCTGAGTCAAAACTTATAAAAAAGGCTTCCGATGCATCGGAAGCCTTTTTTATTGCTTTTAACTTTCCGATTCAGTCTTATCTTTCGATAAAAGGTAATAAATGTTACCTTTGCGCTTGTAAAACAGTCAAGAATTCATGAACTTATCTTCTCTTCAAGCCATTTCTCCGGTAGACGGACGTTATAGAAATACTACTCAAAATCTTGCTAAATATTTTTCCGAATATGGTTTGATTAAATACAGGGTATATATAGAAATCGAATACTTTATCGCACTTTGTGAGGTTAATTTATCGGGCCTACATGATTTTGATAAAACCTTTTATCCTAAACTGCGCGCTATTCATGAACAATTTAATGATGAGCATGCCCAGGAAATAAAAGATACAGAAAAAATTACGAATCATGACGTAAAAGCTGTTGAATACTTTATTAAGAAACGTTTCGATCTTATCGGTCTTGAAAAGTATAAGGAATTTATTCATTTTGGATTAACATCTCAGGACATTAATAATACAGCCATCCCTTATACCATTAAACTGGCTTTGAATGAGGTTTATTTTCCTCAAACTGGAGAGCTAATCACTAAGATCAGGGAATTGGCTGCTAACTGGAAGGATATACCTTTACTGGCCCATACGCATGGCCAACCTGCTTCTCCCACCAAACTTGGTAAAGAATTTATGGTATTTGCAGAGCGTCTGGAGATTCAGTTGAATAACCTGAGAAATATCCCCAACAGCGCTAAATTTGGCGGCGCAACCGGAAATTTTAATGCACATCATATTGCATATCCTCAGACCGACTGGATTGCATTTTCAAATCATTTTGTAAACAAAATACTGGGCTTATCCAGAGCACAGTATACCACCCAAATAGAGCATTATGATCAGTTTGCAGCACAATGTGATGCAATGAAAAGGATAAATAATATCCTGATCGATATGGACAGGGACATTTGGACGTACATCTCCAAAAATTACTTTAAACAAAAGATAAAGGAGGGTGAAGTTGGTTCATCAGCGATGCCGCATAAGGTGAATCCTATTGATTTTGAAAATGCAGAAGGCAATGCTGGAATAGCCAATGCCCTGTTTGAATTCTTTGCAGCCAAACTACCGATTTCAAGACTACAACGAGACCTTACGGATTCTACAGTACTCAGAAATGTAGGTGTTCCTATGGCGCATACTGCAATTGCTATTGCCTCTACGTTAAAAGGACTGAATAAATTGCTGCTTAATGAAGATGCGATCAATGCTGATCTGGAAAACAACTGGGCAGTTGTAGCAGAAGCGATCCAGACCGTATTGAGACGGGAAGCATATCCTAACCCTTACGAAGCACTGAAAGACCTTACGCGAACAAATGAAAAGATCACAGCTATTACTATGGCTAACTTTATAGATGGATTGAATGTAAATGAAAGTGTCAAACAAGAGCTTAAAAAGATTACACCGTTCAATTACACGGGCGTTTTCTAATATGATCGAAAGCGTTTCGAACCTTGCATAAGAATATAATGACCTAAAACAGACAACGCTACCTAAAATTGCATCAATGAATTAATTATTTTTGTAGAAAAAATAAAGAGAATGACTATCAACGTATATACAGAACAAACACCCAACCCTGCTACAATGAAGTTTATGGTCAATAAATTATTGATCAATGGCAGTGAAGATTTCGCTACTAAAGAAAGTGCCGAACATTCTCCTTTCGCCAAGGAACTATTTAAATTCAACTTTGTTAACGGTGTGTTTTTCGCAAGTAATTTTGTAACCATTACCAAAACCGAAGGTACGGAATGGGGTGATGTCGAACCGATTTTAAAAGAGTTTGTAAAGGGTGCCGTTGAATCAGAATATAAGATCAAGGAAGAAACTTCCGGTGAGGCTCCTGCGTTTGAAGGAACAGATATTGAAATTAAAATTCAGCAGATCCTGCACGACTATGTTCGCCCTGCCGTAGAACAGGATGGAGGCGCCATCAGCTACAGATCTTTTGATGAAGCCGAAGGTGTAGTAACTGTAGAGCTCAGAGGCTCTTGCAGCGGTTGCCCTTCTTCTACTATTACTTTAAAATCTGGTATTCAGAATTTATTGCAGCGTATGGTACCTGAAGTAAAAGAGGTTATTTCTGAAGCACTATAAAATATCTTTTTTTTTGCCCCTTTCTTTAAAAAAGGCAAATCATAAAAAACAGCCCGTCAAAAGCGGGCTGTTTTTTTTATGAGCTTTTCGTGCCTTGTTTGAGGGATAACCAAGTAGAAGAATAACTTTTATAACGCCAAAGCATCAGCAGCTGGTTTAAGGCTCTTACAACGGAAAATACACCGATATAAGACCGCTTCTAATCCATTAGATATGGCTTAAGTATGGCTTTGGTATGGTTCATGTATGGCTTATGTCCTTATCAATTAAATAGAAACATACAATCAATACTTAATATTAACAAGTTATTGATATTTGTTTAACCATAGATTAAATTCATGAGAATATACTCGTTTTTAAATGCTCAGGTTAATTTCTTATAGATTTTAAAAACACGAACGGTATGGGTCGCACCGCTTCTGGCAGAACTATAATTGATGAAATAGTAATAAACTGATTAAGGATCACCAAAGTTAACCATCAAAATGCTTCTCAATAGTTTCCAGCAACTCTCCATCGATCTTAGCATTAGTCGCTAAAATCTCCCTGGTATTAATGAACTCATCACCACCTCTAAAATTCAAAACATTCCCTCCCGCCTGTTGCACTAAATAAGCCCCCGCAGCTACATCCCAGGCATTGAGGTTGTACTCAAAGAAAGCATCAAACCTGCCGCATGCCACATAAGCCAAATCTACAGCTGCGGAACCAATGCGTCTTAACCCGTGACATTTCTGCATCATTTCAGATAAGAGCTGCATGTATTTAGCTTGCTTATCAAACTGATAATAAGGGAACCCCGTAGCTAAAAGACAGTCTGATAAAGATGCTCTCGGAGACACTCTGATTTCTTTACCGTTCAGGTAAGCAGCTCCGCCCTTGTAGCTGTAAAACATTTCACCCCTGTTGATTTCATAAACTACTCCTATCACTGGCATATTATGTTCATACAGAGCTATACTAATCGCATAGGCAGGTATCCCGTGAATAAAATTAGTAGTCCCGTCAAGCGGATCAATGATCCAGTTGTAGATATCTCCTTTACTATTGATAGTTTCTTCTTCCGTAGTAAAACCAGCTTCCGGAATCAGTTTTTTTAAGTTTCTAACCAGCTGTTTCTCTGCATTTTTATCAACATAAGAGACCAGATCGTTCAATCCTTTAAATTCGATGGCGTTAGCATCGAAATTCATAGACTCTTTTCTGATGAAATTCCCAGTCAGCCTGGTAATGGCAATGACCTTATTGCACAATAATTCGTAATCCAAATCTTTAATAAGTTTAGTAGTTCGCCAGTTTTTCCTTATTCCTTTGCGAATAGGCAACAAGAAGCAAGCCAGACAAGAATAAAAGACTTGAGATCAGCTCAGCCTGTGTAAAATTAATACCTGCTACATGGTACTTTGTATTTACCCTGATCAGTTCAATACAGAATCTCTCAATACCGTTCAGCATCAGGTAAATTCCGAACATCGTACCCGGAGATTTAATTCGATCACGCAATTTCCATAGAATAAGGAACAATATAAAGCAGACGATCACCTCGTAGATTGGTGTCGGGTATACGGCATCAGGCAGGACATTACAGAATTTACCCTCACACCCAGGAATAGGCACGCCCTCGCCCGCTACATTATTGGGATAAGTATAGGCCCATAACCAGTCAGGAAGCCAGTTGAAAGGCTTCGGATTTTGATTAGGAATACCCCAGTCACCATCACCGGACATATGACAGCCAATCCGGCCAACACTGTAAGCCAGCATCATACCCGGCCCGCCAATATCAAGCATATGCAAAGGTTTAATGCCATTTTTGCGTGCAATGTACAACACAGCCGCACCCCCGCAGATCAGTCCTCCATAAAAGGTAAGTCCGCTAAATGAAAGCAA
>DATFQH010000226.1:0-4191 GCA_035264385.1 Pedobacter sp. | reverse complement strand
GGCCTCCCATCCATAATGTTTTGCAAGCAGGCCTGTTAAGGTGGTTTTTCCGGCTCCTATATTTCCAACTATCGCTATGTGCATACTTTGTATTTGAAGATCTTAAGGTAGTTATTTTTGCGTTTAAAGTTAAAATGATTTGAAACCGATCAACTTCCTGACGTCTGTTATGGTTTTCTGTGCGCTTTCCCTTGCCTTTTCTGCTCCCTTTTGCGCTACCTTGCGCAAGTAAGCATCGTCTTTTGATAGTTCTTCGATCCGTTCACGGATTGGGCTATTGAAAACGATCATGTCTTCTGCCAGTTGCTTTTTAAAATCGCCATACCGAATGGCCATTTTGTTATATAGTTGGTTGAAATGACTCAGTGTGTCGGCAGTCGAAACTATCTTCATGAGGTCAAACAAGTTCTGAATAGCTTCAGGTTTTTCTTGGTTTTCTGCTGCCGGTCCGCCATCTGTGACCGCACGGGATAGCTTCTTGCGAATGATTTCAGGGCTATCGGCCAAGTAAATACAATTGCTCTCGCCATTGGATTTGCTCATTTTTCCTTTTCCGTCCAACCCGGGTACCTTTACCAGATTCTTTGCATAATTAAAGGCGAATGCTTCCGGAAAATATGCGGAATTGTATAATCTGTTAAATCTGTTCCCAAAAGTGCGCGTGAACTCAAGATGTTGTTCCTGATCTTTACCAACTGGTACTTTGGTTGCCTTGTGGATCAGGATGTCGGCGGCCATAAGAGTTGGATATGTTAGCAGCCCGGCGTTAACATTGTCGGGCTGTGAACGTACCTTGTCTTTAAAAGATGTGCTTCTTTCCAGTTCGCCCATATAGGCGTTCATATTTAAGTATAGGTAAAGCTCTGCGACCTCTGGTACATCAGACTGGATATAAATCGTAGACTCTTCTGGATTGATACCGCATGCCAGGTATTCTACCAGTACATGCCTTACATAGCCATGAAGATCCTGAGGCGTAGGGTGGGTGGTTAATGAATGAAGATCGGCAATAAAAAAGAAGCAATTATAGTCATACTGCATTTTTACAAAATTAGTTACTGCACCAAAATAATTTCCCAGATGCAATTTTCCTGTCGGACGGATACCGCTAACTACTGTTTCTTTCATGGGGTCGAAATTAATAAAAAAATTGTAGTTTTGAGGTTAATGATTACACTCTTGAGACACATCCATCGAACTTATTCGGTAATTGTTATTCTTGTATTTTCAATCGTGTTCTATCCTTTTTATTTCCTGACGTCGAGGAACCCGCTGAGTTATAGGTTTCTTAATCAGCTACGCAAGCTCAATAGTTTTCTGGTGAGCAGTTTTATCGGGGTATTTTATCTGTTTGAGTATGAGCAGCCGCTGAACAAGGGAGAGACGTATATCTATTGTTCCAATCATTCTTCCAATTTTGACATCATGATCATGTGCCTTCTGGCTGAAGGAAGGTTTCATTTCATGGGAAAGGAAGAGTTGCTTAACAATCCGGTGCTGAAGATTTTTTTTAAAACGATAGATGTACCTGTAAACCGGGACAGCAAAATATCTGCCTTTAAAGCGTTTAGAAAGGTTGGAGAAAACCTGGAGAACGGGATGAGCCTGATTATTTTTCCTGAGGGAGGCATAGACGAGACCACGTATCCTCCTAAGATGATGCCCTTCAAAAACGGGCCTTTCAGGCTGGCTATCGAAAAAAACATACCTATCATTCCTGTTAGCCTGACGAATGTGTGGAGGAAAATGTGGGATGATGGCAGTAAGCATGGTACCAGCCCTGGATTCTGTAATATTTATGTACACAAACCCATATATACTGAAGATTTGAATATAGATGACGCAGATTTGTTAAAAGACCGTATTTTTGACCTGATAAACAGTAAACTGGTTCAGAAATGATTATAGATAAGCAAACCATTAGCAAAGTAGCTGATCTGGCAAGGATAGCAATTGAGGATAAAGAAGTTGATACATTGATTGCCGACATGAATAAGATACTTACATTTATGGAAAAGCTAAATGAATTGGATACTACCGGCGTTGAGCCGCTGGTATACATGAATCATGAAGAAAACGTTTGGCGGGAAGATAAAGTGAAACACGAAATTTCCGTGCAGGATGGCTTGAAAAATGCGGCAAAGCATAATGAAAGTTTCTTTTTCGTTCCAAAGATCATAGAAAAATAACCCCGGATGTAACATTAGGAGACTGATGGCCGTCTAAAAAGTAAAAAAGCAATGGAGAAAGCGTTAATCAATATTAAAGATATAGGCCGTAAGTACGTTATCGGTTCGGAAGTAATCCATGCTTTAAAATCAGTAACATTAGACATTCATAAGGGTGAATTTGTAGCATTAATGGGGCCGTCAGGTTCAGGAAAATCTACATTAATGAATATTCTTGGCTGCCTTGATACACCAAGTAAGGGTGATTATGTCCTTAATGGTATCAACGTAAGCCAGATGTCTGATAACGAGCTAGCTGAGGTTCGAAATAAGGAAATTGGTTTTGTATTTCAAACATTTAACCTGTTGCCCCGTTCTACTTCTTTAGATAATGTCGCTCTTCCGCTGATTTACGCAGGAGCTAATAAGAAGGATAGGGAAGCCAGGGCGCATAAGGCTTTGGAAAATGTTGGTCTGGGTAACAGGGTAACACATAAACCAAATGAATTGTCCGGAGGACAGCGTCAGCGTGTGGCAGTTGCCAGGGCGATGATCAACAATCCTTCAATTATACTGGCTGATGAGCCTACAGGTAATCTCGACACCAAGACCTCAATAGAGATCATGGGGCTGCTCGAAGAGATCCATAGCAAGGGAAATACAATTATTCTGGTAACCCACGAAGAAGACATCGCTCAGCACGCACACCGGATCGTGAGGATGCGCGACGGACTTATAGAGAAGGATTATTTAAATGCCGATATCAAAACTGTTTCTCCCCGCCTGAGTAATCTTGAAAAAAAAGGCAGTGATTTCGAGAAAATTGTATAAATTTTCTGCATGAAGATATATACTAAAACCGGCGACAAAGGGCAAACCTCTTTGATTGGTGGAACCCGTGTCCCTAAATATCACCTCCGGATAGATTGTTATGGAACTGTAGATGAGCTCAATTCATATATAGGTCTGATTCAGTGTCAGGATATAGATGCTCATTCTAAAACAATCTTAAAGGAGATTCAGGATAGATTATTTACTGTTGGAGCGTCATTGGCATCTGATCCTGAAAAATCAAAAATGAAAATCCCGGATCTTAATGAAAGTGACATCTCATTGCTGGAATTTGAAATGGATAGTATGAATGCGTTGCTGCCTGAACTCAGGCATTTTATATTACCAGGAGGTAACACGATCGTATCTTACTGTCATGTAGCAAGGTGCGCCTGCCGCAGGGCTGAAAGGCTTGCTGTTCATCTGGCATCACAGAGTTTTGTTGACGAAAAGATGACCATTTATTTGAATAGATTGAGCGATTATTTATTTGTTTTGGCACGGAAACTGAATCTGGATGCTGGGGCTGAAGAAAATATATGGGTGCCGCGGCTTTAAATTATCGAATTGTTAAAAACAGAAAATAGTGGAAAAAAAAGTTTGTTTTGCTCATGTTTTTTAATATACTTTTGCGAATCAAATTTAGAATAACTTAATAGGATAAGAAATATGTATTGGACATTAGAACTCGCATCGCACCTGGAAGACGCTCCATGGCCTGCAACAAAAGATGAATTGATTGACTACGGTATAAGATCAGGAGCACCTGTGGAGGTGATAGAAAACCTACAGGCTCTTGAAGATGATGGCGAACCATATGAGACCATTGAGGAGATCTGGCCTGATTATCCTACCAAGGATGACTTCTTCTTTAATGAGGATGAATATTAGTCTTTTCTGAAAAGATAAATAAAAAAGCCCCCGCTTCGCAGGGGCTTTTTTATTTTAGAACGATGATTGTATATGCTAACATATCTATCTAAAACATAAACCTTAAAATTAAACGTTATGGGAAATTTACTTTATTTAATCGCAGTAATTTTAGTCATCATTTGGGCAATCAGTTTCTTAGGTGGTTATTACACCGGAGGTATCATTCATGCATTGCTGGTAATTGCTGTTGTAGCTATTATTTTAAGAGTAATCAGGAGTGCGGCTTAATCTGGACCTTATGATATTTAAAGAGGGGTTT
>DATFQH010000225.1:0-7488 GCA_035264385.1 Pedobacter sp. | reverse complement strand
GGCATTATATCTGTCGTGATGTAAACTCTCTGCGGTTACCTTTGGCCTAACATACTGATCTGGCTTTCGAGTTTTTAATTCTTCAAGAATAACGTCAGAATTCTCTTGCTTTAGTTTATAGAAGTTACCAGCATCTAACTGCGAAAAGGTTTCCAAGGCTATCACTATATCTTCACGATCGTTAGCATAGCTTTTTAACTTCCTGAAAAATTCCCGCTCAATTGCCATAGCTGCAGCGCTTAAAAGCGAATCCGACGCAATAATCTTCTTCTGTTGGTGGAGAATCTCTAAAAGGATTTCCCACTGTTCTTCAAACAGCAGCTTATAAATATCTTCTTGACTTAACATCTTTCTAGTTCAAATATTCGATAATGATTGTCACTGTTTACTGATTTGGATACGAAAACCCTAAAGATACGATTTGCAAGGCGATTTTTTTATAAGATACAATTCACAAAAACCAATTTTACCAGGAACTATATCCAAATTTTGTGCGGCATACTTTCTCAATTGATCATTGATGAAAATAGGTTTATGAATATTGATTTCGCGAGATGCATTTTCTTACGAAGAGAAGCCCAATGTGTATAAAAACCGGAAAAAACTACGGATCACAAAGTTAAATTTTAGTAGTTTTAAAGAACTTTTCATTTAAAAACTAATGTTAACGCATGCCTCATACCGAAATAAAGTGCTTTCCAGCAAACAATGGTGATTGCTTATTAATTAGCTTCTCTGTATCGCCCAGGAAACACATTCTGGTAGATTTTGGATATGTAACCACTTACAACCTACATTTAAAATCCGTTCTTGAGCAACTCCAATTAAAAGGAGAAAAACTTGATAAGGTTATAATCTCGCATATTGACTCAGATCATATTCTGGGGGCAAATGCATTTTTAAAAGACGGTGTGCTGGCCACCGCAATTTCAAAGGAGTTTTGGCTGAACTCCTTGCGGCATTTACCAGCTGTTAAGAATGATAAAGGCAAAGAAAATATAGAAAGTTCCGCTAGTAAAATTATGAGGGATAGAGTGCGGGCACGCGGCCATAAGCCTAACGAAAAAAACAATGAAGCAAAGGCAATTAGCGCTGAACAAGGAACAACCGTAGGGGCTAAACTTGTAAAGTTAGGTCTTGCCTGGAACACTGATTTCAATGGTCAAGCTGTTTCTATTGAAAACAAACGGCTTATTCATATTGACGACAATTCCAGAATCTATTTATTATCTCCCGATCAAGCTAAACTTTCTGCCCTTTATACATTCTGGCAAGACGAATTGACAAAGTTTAAGGTAGACATGCCAAAATATCATTCAGGTTATGATGATGCTTTTGAGATGCTCGCCACCTGGGAAAAAGATCAGGTAATTAAACCCGCAAAAACGATATCTGATGGCGAAAGCCTCGAAGAATTGGCTGCCAAAATCCCAATAGAAGATAAAACAATTATTAATGGCAGCTCTATTGCCTTCGTACTAGAGACTGGGAATCATAAGCTATTGATGCTGGCAGATGCCCATCCAAATCTCATTTTAAAATCGCTTGAAGCCTACCAAGTAGGGCCACTATTTTTTGATCTTATTAAAGTATCCCACCATGGCAGTTTTGGAAACATCAGTATTCCATTCTTGGAAAAGGTAGATAGCAAAATATACCTATTTTCAACCAATGGCAAAGGGCATGATCACCCTGACAAAGAAACCATTGCTCACATTGTAAACAGGCCGGCCGAATTTGAGCGCCAGTTAATTTTCAATTATAAGACAAAAAACGCCGAATATTTCAATAGAGAAGATTGGAAAACCAAGTATAATTATTCAATCCAATACCTGGATGATGTGCCCTTTAACATAACAATACAAAACTCATGATTCTTCATTCTAAAGAAATAGAAAACGCCGTGTTAGAAATCTCTTGTAACGGAAAAACGGGGACAACCTTTAACGTACAATCTACGGACAACGAGCACTTATTACTAACGGCCTACCACCTGGTTTCCCAACATGTGTTAAATCCGGTACGGGTTAAAATAGTTCGGAGCGGGAACACGACCGAAGTTCAGGCCGTAGTTGTTAAATACGATCCTGATCAGGACATCGCCCTTTTAAAACTAACCCAAGATGTGTCTGACCTTAAGCCTTTACCACTGGCTGCAAAACAATTGGCCTATGGCTCACAATGGGAGACTTTTGGATTTCCTGCTGCAAAGGTCGAGCATGGTGGAAGATACACTGGGACGGTATCTTCAACAGTTGAGGGATCGATTTGGGATAGCGATCTCAACTGTGATCAAACTAACATACTTTCAAATTTCGATGGATTATCCGGTGCCCCGCTGGTGATAGAGGGCTACGTAGTTGGAATTATTAATCATCAACTAAGTCATTCTCTAGGTGCAACCACCTTCCTCAAATGCCGGGAAACGTTGAATCAATATGATTTGAAATATCTAGACACTGAAAATGAAGCCGTTCCCGCCTCTATTGAAGAAGACATTTCAGACACAAAACCTAATCAACATGTATTAGACCAGTTATCCATAACCTTAGAGGCGATGGCTAACAATGACTACTTTCTGCTCAGCGGAAATCCAGGCAGCGGTAAGACTACCCTTGCTGCCCAATGGGAGGTCGATCCAGAAAAATACGAAATTTGTGATCGGTATTTTGTCAAGGTTCCAGCCCAGGAACCTATACCAACGCAAATTAGAGCAACACCAGATTATTTTATCAAATGGATTGAAGATGTCTATTGCCGCATCCTACTTGACCAGCCCGCTGAAAAATCAGACAAACAGTTGCATGATCGGATTCTGGAAATCCATAATGGTCTATCAAGATTATCTGAATATTACCAGTCAATTGGTAAAACAGGAATATTGATCATTGACGGTTTAGATGACATTTCACCAGATAAAATCGATACCTTCTTTGATGTACTTCCAAGAGAGCTTCCCAAACACTTGAAGGTAATTTTTCTTGGCACTGGCAGGAACGTATTGCCCTCCTATTTGCAAAACACAATTCCAAAAGACGCCGAAATCAAAGTTACCCGACTGGATCCATCTCAAGCCAGGGAATTTCTAGAAGAAAAACTGGAGAAAAAAAATCTGACCATTGACCAGATCACTCAACTGGAAGAAAAAGCGGCTGGACATCCCTTATACCTGCGTTACCTAACCAGATATATCCTGGAAGCCGATAATATTAGGGATATCTCAGACTTTATAGAACACATCCCAGTTATTGGCGGAAACATAGAAATTTATTATAATAATATTTGGGACCGGATCAGTAAAAATGTAGGCGAAACATCCTTGGCAGCAACTTTGGCAAGAACTCGCATTCCGTTGCACAAGGATCGTCTCTATAGCCTCATGAACAGTACAGAAAAAGCGGCATTTCCGCTCGCATTAAAAAATATCCAACATTTATTAAAAGATAGCAACGACCTAAGCATATACCACACATCTTTCTCTGACTTTGTTAAAGAGCGAACCAAACCACAAAGCGCAGATATTCATGACAGCATAGCTGAGTATTGCTTGAACAGTCCAGATACGCATTTTTCGGTTTCTGAAAAGATATTCCATTTGCTCCACGGGAATCCCAGCAATCGAACAAAGGCGCCAGAGCTTTGTAACCAGCAATGGATAGATGATTGTGCTAGCTGGAATGTTACGCCAGACGTTGTTTTAGAAGACATCAGGTTTTGTGTTAAGCAGGCTACTGGCCATGGCAAGTTGCATCAAGTAACCGCATTACTTTTACTTGCCCAAAGGGTAAATTTCCGCTACAATTATTTACTTACAGAAAACGCCTACTTTCTAGTTAGGGCGTTACTTGCAATGGAAAAACCGGATGAAGCCTTAAGGTATGTCATTCGAAATAAATCCTTGATTGTAACCGATCGGGATGCATTAGGCCTATTACGACTTTTTTATGAATATGGGTTTGATCCGCAGGCTGAAAGCCTATTGCAGGTTATCCATGATAAATGCAGGACGTATCTCGACATCAGCAGTTCAGAAACTTTCAACGCATATATCCAACTTAAATTCGATGCCATCACGCTTTCGTCAAACAATGATATAAAAAGTAGTAAGGAGGAATTGATGTTCACTATGGACCATATTCTGGAAATGTTAAGAGTTTCTAAAAACCCAAAAGAGGTAATCTCCGGTCTAAAAAGTGATATATATGCCTTTAATTTCGGTTATATGATTTACAGATTTGGCGATGAATCTGGAAACATAGTAGAGGACACCGGAAAGAAACACACATTAAATGCCGATTTTAGCACGATCATCGCACTTACAATTCAGAAATACAGCGCTTTTCAAGAAAATAGTATACTTGAAAAAGATTACGCGGCAGTTATGACATGGGTTGAACAGCTAGAACTATCTATTGCGTCTTATGGTTACCATCAGGGCGATTCAGCTCCAATCTTAGGAGCACTGATGAATTATTCTAAAAACACAAGACTTACCACCGAAATTATAAAAAGTAAATATCCCACAAAAAAAGCTCTAAACTTTAGAGCAGAAAATGGCGTGGACCTCAACCGCAATGCAGTGGTTGATTTTGCCTTGTACATGGAATGTCAGGGATGGGTCGATTATGATCAGTTATTACCTACACAAAACCCACTCACGCCAAGAAATTGGGAAAATGCCATCACCCAGCGGTTAACGGTGCTCTTTTTTCTGTCGGGGAAAGCTAAAAGATTAACAGCGGAAAACGACGATAAAGGAATACAATTGCTACTACCAGAATTGGATAAATTTATAAAAGCCCTGCCTCCAAAGTTAGCACAAAGAGTCTTTTGGGAAAGGAGTTATGGTATTCCAGAGGGACTTTACCCAATTGTATACACCTATCTCACCAACTTTATATGCAATTTCTTCCCTGATCAAATTGAAAGGCTCATTCCTATTTTATTAGAGAATTCCGGGTATCAATTGGGTCTCTACACTGAGGGTTACACCGACTCGCTATTTGCCGTAGCTCATGAACTATCTAAAATCGGGAAACAGGGCAAAAACATATTCAAGGTAGCTAAGATTGCAGAACATCATGTTATATCAACAATAGAAAATAGACTGGAGAGAAATGAGTATCTATTAAGACTTGTTGAAATCTATGCTCAATTAGACAATAAGGATAAAGCAGATGCGGTTTTCAAAGAGATGATTGCCTCTTCCATGGGGCCATCCTGGTATAAAGAAGCACAATTGGGTATCATCAATACCGCGGTAGCTCATATAAAGCCAGATCCTTCAGCTACCAATAATCTTTCTGCCTTGGCAGCACACCTGCATCAAGCATCCGGAGAAATGACATTTCAAAGGTATGTAAAACAGCATCAGGAAACTTTGATTGGAAATTTAGCGAGCATAGGTCGCTTAAATGCAGCAATTACTTATTTCAAACAATTGATACTTCCTGAATACGCCCAGATATTGGAAAATGCAGAATTGGGAGTGGCAGATATGCCGATACAAGGGCAGGGATACTTACATGGAGCAAGAGGAATCGAGGAACAAGCAGGAATCAAAGAGTTAGTAGAGAATATAGATTATAAAGATTCCCTAGTCAGCTGGGCACTTTTGGAATTGTGGCTACCGGGAGATACCCGCTACATGGCAAATTATTCAGAGATGCAGGCCAAAATTCTTAACCATGCCCAGAATACTGGTGATAAAACTTTAACGGCCCTTTACGAGCGGACTATAAGGTTCTTCAAATATGAAGTAGCTCCCGAGTATAAAAATGAATACCTAGAGAAATTATCAACGTGGCTTTCAGAAGAAAACCGCACGGGCATAAACAGTCTTTTGGTCACAGACGGCTTCAAAAAAATACCGCAAAAGAAAATGCAAAAAGTGCCGGATAGTTCCATTGGAGAAAAATCGCCGCTTTATCCACTTGTTGTCGCCAAATCTAAAGCACTAGAATACTTGGAAATGGAGAACAAATCTGGGGCTAGAAAAGCCATTATTGAAGGTTTACTTAAAGTTCAAAAAGACCGCTACGGTGTATTTGGCAACGTGTATAGTCATCACATAGCGGACGTACGTAACCTGTTAAAACTGGCCTATTCAAATCCTGAAGAATTGCTGAAAGACCTAGATCAAGTATTATTCAACGAAGGTTACGATGAGCCTTGGGTAATCGCAAACAATCTGCTTGAACTGTTAGGATCAGCTGTAGACGATAATGAAAAAACACTTACCTTTAATGCAGTAGAATCACACATTGCCTTTATGGTAAGAACCCCCATTGAGGTGATCAATAAGTACGATTTTTTTAGTAGTGCAGAGTCAGGAGCTGAGGTGGAAGAGAAATTACTTGATTTACTGACCTGGTTTTTAAATCATCCTGCAATGGTGATTAAAAACAGGACAATGGAACTTCTCGTGTGGTTATCGCTGCAAAAGCCGGGAAAAATAATACCGGCACTTGTAACTGAAATTTGTAAACCAGGTTATCAGCTATCTAAAGAACTAGCAGCGGCGATACTTCACCAGACCGCTTTCATAAATCCCGGATTATTCTGGGAAAATTTTAAAACATGTTGGGAGACATTAAAAAGTCAATTTTTAAAAACTCCGCATTTCATGGTCGTTAATTCGATTATAGAGTCATTAGAAGTAATTAATGCGTCCGGTGTAGCCAACACCAGCACTTATCTTGGAGAGTTATTTTCTGTATTTAATTCCCCGAAACATTCTGGCACTGACTGTTATTTACAGGAGGAATACTTAAGCCCAATCAAAAGTGAACTTCAGTACCTGGAAAGAATGGGAATTCTCGATGGTAAATTCGCTAAAGCCTTTATAACATTGATAGAAGACACTACTCCCCTGCCTATAGATAAAATCATGCGCGTATCTAAGTATATTGATCGAAGTTTCAATGACCATTTTGAAATTTCTGTTGTGCCAGAGATAGAAACATTGCTCAGGTATGCATTGAACAGCGCAATCGTTAATTTTGTTCCAGAAAACAAAAGAAAGGATGTTGCAAAAATATTGCGCTATTATCAGCCCACGTTCCCGGAAAACAAGCTGACAGACAGTCCCATTTTTTTAGGTGAGCTAAATAAACTGATCAAAAAAATCTGTAGGGGGCAGCCATTTTCTGTTGAAAGCACCTTGGGCAAAGACCTATTTATCCTTCATTATCTGTTTGAAAAAATCTCCCGGCCACACCTGCCTATTAAAGAAACAGAAGAGTCACTGGAGATTGTGGCTTTCGCTATTCCTAATACTCACCCATTAGATGTAAATATTGATCCAATTGAACTTGGATTTTATCGCAATCATTACCCGGAACACACTGCCAAACACAAAAGTGATTTACCGCTAGCTCTGGTACTTACAGCGGACTATCAAAATGTAACCGGCAGCGATCATGTCCCTGCCGTGTGTTCACCAAACATCAGTTTGGTATTTAACGCAGAGGCCCTAAAAAAGATCCG
>DATFQH010000224.1:0-14157 GCA_035264385.1 Pedobacter sp. | reverse complement strand
CTCCTGAAAAGTCAGCCGGAATATCCGCCGAAGCCGTCTTATTGATCACAATGGCATCTATTAGATTAGAAGGTAAAATATCGAATGAGAAAGCCCTTTTATCCACTTCTGTATTTGGAAGCATCGAATTATTCAGCATTGCAGAATTATACCTGTCAGACAATCCGCGGACAATAACGAACTTATTATCCTGAATACTGGCTCCGCTTACACGTTTTAAAACTTCAGAAGTATTTCTGTCCGGACTTTTTCTGATCAGTTCCGCCGAAATCCCGCTTGAAATACTAATACTTGCTTTTTGATTGAAGTACAGCGTATTCACCGATTCCTTACTTACATTACCGGTGATGACTACTTCTTTAAGTTTTTGATCATTGGAATCATCCATGATCAGATCTACTACTGTAACATTATCTTCTTTAACTTCTACCTCGGTAATGTTTTTTGTAGCATAGCCTACGTAGGAAGCCTCGATTGTATATTTTCCGGGCGCTATCGAGCCAATTACATACCTGCCTTCTACATCAGTTGCAGCCCCTTTTGTTGTGCCCTTAATCTTTACCGTTACACCGATCAGTGTTTCTGCGGTCTTCCCGTCAGATACTTTACCGGAAATTTTGCCCGTTTGTGCAAATACTGCAGATCCTATAATTACAAATAACAATGTAATTATTGCCTTCTTTAGATTTAGTTGTGATTTCAATTTGCTGTGAATTAATTTTCAGCAAAGCTATTACCACAATGTTAGGTATATGTTACATGTAAATTACCATTCGTTTACCTGAGTGTTAATTATATGTTAACCGTCAAAAGGGTCAATATTTTAACCCGATTCTTTTACAAATGAAGTGCAATAACCAGATTGGACCGATTAATAAGAATTTAACATCGTCGAGAAATGAAGGTTTCTTTCCTTCGATCTTATGACCAACAAATTGTCCGATCCAGGCAGTAACGAAGATCACCAGGCAGGACAACCATAGCGCAGGGCCGCCATTCGCCTGCCACTTTTCTAGTTGCACAATACCGATGCTCATGCCGAAAATGACAAGCAGCATCAGGTAAGACATCACCGGTGAAAGGCGATAATAATAATAAATCGAAAAAGCGATGAGAAAGGATGCCCAATTGATATAGCCATTATATCTGCCCAGAAAATCAAGATGGGGAAAAGGAATGGCCCAGATCAGGCCCAGTAAACTGAAAACGATCAAAGGCACACAGATCCAGTGAATAATCTCATTGGTATGGTTCTGATGGCTTTCTGCATATTTATCAAAAAGAACATCTGCTTCACTTTTTTGTGCCGTTTTCATAGGGTTACAAGTTTACATTGTAAAAATAAAAAAAGCGATGGATAAACCACCGCTTTATATTTTTTAGCTGATGAATCCTCACAGCTACATAGCACCTATTTACTTGGCAAACGCCACAGATCTTGTTTCCCTGATCACAGTAACCTTGATCTGACCAGGATAGGTCATTTCAGTCTGGATACGGTTAGAGATATCTGCAGCAAGCAGTTCTGCCTGCTGATCCGTTACACGCTCGCTTTCAACCACAACACGCAGCTCACGCCCTGCCTGTATCGCAAATGTCTTTTCTACACCAGGATAAGAAAGCGCCAGCTCCTCCAGTTCCTTCAAACGTTTGATGTAACTTTCTACTACCTCGCGTCTTGCGCCCGGGCGTGCACCCGATATCGCATCGCAGGCCTGAATGATCGGAGAGATCATTGAAGTCATTTCTATCTCATCATGGTGGGCACCGATCGCATTACAGATCTCCGGATGCTCTTTATATTTTTCAGCAAGCTGCATACCTAAAATAGCATGCGGCAATTCCGGGTTATCATCAGGAACCTTACCTATATCATGCAACAGACCGGCACGTTTAGCCATCTTCGCATTAAGTCCCAATTCTGCAGCCATGGTAGCGCAGAAGTTTGCTACTTCACGCGAGTGATGCAATAAATTCTGTCCATAAGAAGAACGGTAACGCATGCGTCCAACCATTCTAATCAGTTCAGGATGCAGACCATGGATACCCAGATCTATCACTGTACGCTCGCCGATCTCTACGATCTCATCTTCAATCTGTTTTTTCGTTTTAGCTACTACCTCCTCGATACGTGCAGGGTGTATTCTTCCGTCGGTTACCAGACGGTGCAAAGCCAAACGGGCAATTTCTCTCCTTACGGGATCAAAGCCAGATAATATGATTGCTTCCGGCGTATCATCTACAATGATCTCAATACCGGTAGCGGCCTCAAGTGCACGGATATTCCGTCCTTCCCTGCCAATTACACGACCTTTGATCTCATCACTTTCGATATGGAAAATAGAAACCGTATTTTCAATAGCAGCTTCCACAGCTGTCCGCTGTATGGTCTGGATCACGACTTTTTTAGCTTCCTTGGTGGCAGTTAGCTTGGCCTCATCCACAATGTCCTTTACCTGGATCATGGCCTGGGTACGGGCCTCCTGCTTCATGGTTTCTACCAATTGGTTTTTGGCCTCATCAGCACTCAGTCCGGCAATTGTTTCCAGTTGCTTTACATGCTGATTTTTCAGTATCTCTACCTCTTCCTGTTTCTTAACAGTTATTTCGGTTTGTTTTTCGAGATTCTTTTTATGACCGTCCAGTTCCTGCTCCTTGCGGGCCGCGTTTTCAATTTTCTGACTTAGGGACTGCTCCTTTTGCTTCAGCGAGTTTTCACGCTGATTGATCGCATTATTTTTAGCATTTACTTCCTGTTCGTGTTCAGACTTCATTTGAAGGAATTTTTCCTTTGCCTCCAACAACCTGTCCTTTTTTAAGATTTCTGCATTGGTTTCTGCGTCTTTAAGAATCTTTTTAACTTTATTCTGTGCCGAAACTTCCTGGCTCTTCAGTAATCCCCGCAGCAGGTATCTGCCTACTACAACACCGATCGCTAAACCGGCAAGTACATATCCTAATATTCCTAGTATTTCCATTGTTCTGTTTATTCCCCTATATCATGCCTGGGCATGGCCTTTTAAAATATGTAAAAAAAAACCGCAACTAACTTTAATGGGCTTCATGTTTTAAAAACCTCAACTAATTATAATTAGGATTTAAGTCATTTTCAGGTGCGCAATGCAGATGAAATACACCCTCTCAATCCTTTAAATATTGAAGTGTTAAGTTTTAAAAAGTGAAACCCAAAAACCTAGCTGCGGCTAATATCTTTGTCATTCAAACTAAATATAAAGAACTTTCCTATTTCGTGAAAAAATCATTCAATAAACTATCCAACTCTTCTACCTTGCCGGCAACAGCAGTATCCTGATTCTGGACCTTATTTTCTACCCTCAGTACAGCTGTAGCATAATGCAATACTGCCATAGAAAGCAAATCCTGTTTATCTCTGACCGCATAATTTTCCTGATAGTCTTTTATACGCTCGTTGATGATCTTGGCTGCCCGCCTTACAATTTCTTCCTCTTCCATATTTACCTTTAAGGGATAGATACGGTCAGAGATGGTTATTTTTATCGAGATTTCTCCCATTTTTTAGCTTTGTTTCACTGTACCCATACTACTTATTTTTTAAGTAATACCACACACTTATCTATTTCACGCACAAAATCGTTAATTTTTTGCTTTATATCAATAGTCTTTTCACTTGTACCTTCAATACTCTTCGCTAGTTTCATAACCCTCATCTTCTCTTCCAGATCAGCATTCTTATTTTTGAAACCATTAAGAGCAGTCTTTACCGACTGATTTTCAAGCTTTAACAGATCATTTTCTTCCTGCAATGCACTGCAGAGTTCTATCAGGCGAGCTGTTTTTTGCAATACTGAATCCAACTGATCGGCAACCAAAGACATCTTATTTTTATTTTCTATTCAACATTTATCCAAAACCGGAAACTTATTTTCTGATCTCAGCTTTTGCTGTCTGTGCTAAGTTAAATATAATCTTTTGCATAACGGAATCAATTTGTTTGTCCGTTAATGTTTGCTCTTCATCCTGCAGGGTAAAATTAAGTGCATAAGACTTTTTACCTGCCGGCAGTTTATCACCAACATACACATCAAATACCTGTACATTTTTGATCAGCTTCCTCTCAGTTTTAAAAGCAATGGTCTTCAGGTCGTCAAAACTAACGTTGGTATCTACCAGCATAGACAAGTCTCTCCTAACTGCCGGGTATTTAGACACCTCCATATTTATGATCTTGTTCTTTTTTACAATGTCAAGCAGCATTGCCCAGTCGAAGTCTGCATAAAAAACATCCTTATCAATATCGGCCTTCTTCCTATCCGCAGCGGTAACCGCTCCAAAAGTAACTAACACCTTATCTCCCCTGAAATATTTTAACCCATAGGCAAATTGTTCATCCTTTACTTCATCCGACTGGTAATTGCTAATGCCCAGCCTGCCGATCACCGCATCAACCGCAGCTTTCAGGTTGTAAAAACTTACAGGAGAAACCTTGTGGTTCCATTGTTCAGATAAATTAGAACCCGACAACATGATCAGTAAACGCGGACGTTCCACATATTGCGCATTGATCAGGTGATAGGTCTTACCAAACTCATAGAATTTAATATCGGCAACCTTACGGTTCAGATTATAAGCTACACTCTCCAGCGCAGGCATGAGTAGACTCTGGCGCATCACATTCAGATCCGAGCTCAGCGGGTTCAATATCTGAACTGCCTCTTCCGGATTTTTGGAATAAGCACCTTTGGTCAGTGAGTTGCACCAGATCTCAAGAAAACCATTTGCAGTCAGCAGATCAGCAATCACGTGCTGGGTCTGTTCCCTGTCAGGTTTTGAAGAATAAGACAAAGAAGCATTGATCTTAGTTGGAATACTAATATTATTATATCCGTAAATCCTTAGTACTTCTTCAGTGATGTCGCACTCGCGGGTTACATCAACCCGGTAAGTAGGAACCTTTAGTTCCAATTTTTCAGCTGTCTCTGCAGCTATTGTGATATCCAGCGCCTCAATGATCGATTTGATTTCTTCATTGGCAATGCTGGCACCTATCAATTTATTGATGTTGCTGTAACTTACCTGTACATCAAATGGCTGCACAGGATCAGGATAAATATCAGATACCGAAGATGATATTACACCTCCAGCCAGTTCCTGTATCAGCAGAGCCGCGCGCTTCAGGGCAATCAGTGTGATCTCCGGATCTGTCCCGCGTTCAAATCTGAAAGAAGCATCGGTTTTTAGCCCATGTCTCTTGGATGTCTTGCGTACAGAAACCGAATTGAAATATGCACTTTCCAGAAATATATTTTTTGTAGCTTCAGTCACTCCTGAATGCTTTCCGCCAAATACCCCTGCGATACACAAAGGTTTTTCGGCGTCACAAATCATCAGATCCCCGGCAGAAAGTTTTCTTTCCACGCCATCCAGCGTCACAAACGGAGTTCCTTCAGGGCATTTTTTAACCAGTACCTTGCCACCTGCTATCTGATCTGCATCAAAGGCATGTAGCGGCTGGCCCAAATCATGTAATACATAATTGGTAATGTCTACAATGTTATTGATCGGTCTGATCCCAATAACCTTTAATTTATTTTGCAGCCAGTCCGGCGAACTTTTAACGGTTACCCCACTAATCGTCACACTTGTATAACGGGCGCAGGCATCAGCGGCCTCTATAGCTACGGCAATCTCAGGGCCTGTGGTGCCGGTCTCAAAACCTGATAGATCCGGCATCAGTATACCTGTGCGGAAATATGCAGCCAAATCTCTGGCCACACCTAAATGTGAAGCTGCATCTGCCCGGTTTGGCGTTAAACCAATCTCAAACAAATAATCATCTTCCAGCTTAAAATACGACTTGGCCGGAAGCCCAACAGCCGTATCAGCCGGCAGGATCATAATGCCATCGTGCGAAACACCAAGACCAATCTCATCCTCCGCACAGATCATTCCTTCCGAAACCTCACCCCTGATTTTAGACTTATTAATTTTAAACGGTTCTCCTTCGTTTGGATAAACCGTAGCACCAACTGTAGCGACAATCACTTTCTGGCCTTCTGCCACATTTGGTGCCCCGCAAACGATCTGTAAAATATCCGCTCCGCCAACATCTACCGTAGTTACACGCAGGCGATCAGCATTAGGATGCTGCACACAGCTCAACACATGACCTATAACCAAACCTTCCAATCCACCTTCTACTGCCTGTACAGTGTCAAGGCTTTCCACTTCCAGACCAATATTAGTCAGTATCAAAGAAAGTTCCTGTGGTGTTTTATCTGTTTGAATAAATTGCTTTAGCCAGTTATATGATATCTTCATTTTTCAATTTCCGTATAAAGCGCAAAGATATAAAATAAAGCTGTCTCAGTAAATGTTAAATCAGACCTTCATCTCCAAAGCTGTAAAATAATCTGTCAGTAATGATCAGGTGATCGACCACGTACAGATCCAGTACCTTACCAGCCTCGACCATTCTTCTGGTGATACGGATATCCTGATCACTTGGCTTCAGGCTGCCCGAAGGATGATTATGCGCCAGTATGATATTTGCCGCATTATGTTCCAAAGCTGTTTTAAAGATAATTTTAGGATCGGCTACCGTACCCGCCTGCCCGCCTTTACTAATCAAATGCTTTCCGATCAGCAGATTTGCCCTGTTCAGCATTAGAATCCAGAACTCCTCGTGGTTCAGATCCGCGAAAACAGGCAACAATACATTAAAAGCATCCTTTGAACTGGTGATCTTCAATACTTCAGCCGCAGCAGTTTCCTTTCTCCTTCGCCCAAGCTCCAGTGCAGCGACTATAGCGATGGCCTTTGCCTCCCCTATTCCCTTAAACCTCGACAGGTCCTTTACAGAAACCTTACCAAGCGCATCCAGATCATTCCTGTAAGCGGCCAGTATCCGCTTGCTCAGGTCAACTGCAGTTTCCTCCCTGTTTCCTGAACCGATTAAAATAGCAATCAGCTCCGCATCGGTAAGATGCCTTCTGCCGTTCAGCATTAGTTTTTCGCGGGGTCTGTCCTCCTCGGCCCAGAGTTTTATGCCCAGCCTTTGTTCGTATAATTCCATGTTCACCAGCAATGAATAAATCTGTGAACAAAAAAAAACGGGATGTGCAATGCACATCCCGTCAAATACTTTTGTAAAGCTAAACCTATTTCAGGCCATTAACAAATTTAGTCAGCTTAGATTTGTTGTTAGCTGCTTTATTTTTGTGGATTACGTTCTTTTTGGCTAAACGATCTAACATAGAAACTACTTTAGGAAGTAATTCCTGTCCTGTTTTTTTATCTTCAGCAGCACGAAGTCTTTTAATAAAAGTACGTGTTGTTTTTGCTTGATATCTGTTACGTAAACGTTTAGTAGCGTTTGCTCTGATTCTCTTTAATGAAGATTTATGATTTGCCATTTTTTATTGTTAAATATTTTATAGTTAGGACAAGGCCCTGTTCTTTCTTTATTTTTCGGACTGCAAATATAGAACTAATGTTTTTAAAATACAAAATCATAATAAAAATATTTTCAGGCATTTATCTGCGAAACACGATATACCGCGTATATCTCAGCAACAGTTTGTAAATGAACATAAAAAAGAATTAAATTTATTTAACCAAACAACCTATCAATCACCATAAAAAGCAAACCGTATTATGAAAATTCTAAAAGCATTCTTAATTGTCATCATCGGAATCATAGTTCTGGCGATGGTAGCGGCGCTGTTCATTAGCAAAGATTATGCTGTAGAGCGTGAAGTAACCATTAACAAACCTAAACAGGAAGTATTTGACTACATCAAACTCCTCAAAAACCAAGACCATTACAGCATATTTAACCAACTGGACCCCGCCATGAAGAAAACTTATCACGGAATCGATGGAACGGTTGGCTTCGTATATGCATGGGACAGTGAAAAAAAAGAGGCCGGCAAGGGGGAACAGGAGATTTCGAAAATAACAGAAGGTGAACGCATAGATATGCTACTGCGATTTAAAGAACCTTTTGAAGCAAATGACAATGCTTATATGACAACAGAAGCTGTCAGCGATAGCCTGACCAAGGTAAAATGGGGATTTTCGGGCCACATGAACTACCCGATGAACCTCATGCCTGTACTGATGAATATGGAAAAATCATTAGGCAAGGCCCTGCAGGACGGACTGAACAACCTGAAAACAACACTCGAGAAATAACCGATAAGGGTTTTCAAAGTTTACTCTACAACCCTTATTATTTGCACCTTAACCGATCCGGATATGAAACCTGCACTAACGATTGCATTCTTATGTTTATGCGCAATGATCTATAGCTTTACCATTCAGAAAAACAAACCCTGGACATCACTTTTCAATGGTAAAGATCTTGCCGGCTGGGATACCTATCTTGCCCCGGACTACGACGACAATGGAAAGCCCATTACAGGAAAGCCGTTAGGACTCAACAACGATCCCTTAAAAGTATTTACTGTCATAAAGCAGGATGGCGAGAGTGTGATCCGCATCTCCGGTCAGAGCTGGGGAGCCATATCTACCAAAAAAGAATATGAAAACTACCACCTGCAGCTTCAGTTTAAATGGGGAACACTACAATGGGGTCAAAAAAAGAAAGCCAATAAAGATAGCGGTCTGCTCTATCATTCGGTAGGTAAATTTGGCGCAGACTATGGCTCATGGATGCGATCTCAGGAATTTCAGATAGATCAGGGCAACTGTGGTGATTATTGGGGTGTAGCGGGTGGAGCCGCAGATATACCTGCTACAAAGACAGCAGGCGGACCTTATGTTTTTGATCCGTCGGGAACACTAACCACTTTCAGAGAAGACAGCAAAACCGGAAGATTCTGCAAAAAAGGCACGGAAGCGGAAAATCCTTCGGATGAATGGAATACAGCAGACCTGTATTGCCATGGCGATACCAGCATACACATTATGAATGGCAAGGTAGTGATGATTTTGTATCGCAACAAACAAATAGACGGCGGAAAAGAATCCAGGCTTGTCAAAGGCAAGATCCAGATTCAGTCGGAAGGTGCCGAGGTATATTATAAAGCTATAAAGATCAGACAGATCGAAAGACTTCCACCTGAACTCCTTAAACCATAACGTTACAGCTTTTTCAATTCCGGAACGATAAAGTAAAACGATGTGCCTTCGCCTTCTTCACTTTCTACCCAGAGCTCACCGCCATGCTTCAGAACGAAATCATTACAGAGGCTCAGGCCCAGCCCCGTTCCCTTTTCACCAGCAGTACCAAATGTGGTGTAATTTGAACTCTTGCTAAAAAGCTCGGCGATTTTTTCTTTCGGAATCCCTTTACCATTATCCTGAACGATAAATAAAGTCGCCTTTTCACGCGGCTCGGCCTTGATCTGGATAGAACCACCAGGGTTTGTAAATTTTACAGCGTTGGTGGCCAGATTGCGGATTACAGTTTCCAGCATAGCGATATCTGCATAAATAGAAATATCTGCAGGAACGGTTTCTTTGATAGAAATGCCCTTCTTCTCTGCCATTACACGGGCCGTTTGCATGCTTTTATGCACAAGCGCCTTCAGGTCATGAATCTCTACAGGATTAAAGCTTACCGCATTAAATTGCGATTTCGCCCAGGTCAACAGATCCTCGAGCAAGTTATTAGCGTTGGAAAGCTCTTGTTTCATCATAGACAGGTAGCTGTGCACCTCATCGGCAGAGCTCGATTCAAAATCGGTAAGGGTAAGATCCAGCAGTTGCAAACTTCCTGATATGGGGTTCCTCAGATCATGCCCGATGATAGAAAACAGCTTGTTCTTCTGTTCATTTGAAGCGGTTAATTCCGTATTCAGTGCCTGCAGGGCATTTTCATGAAATTTTCTGGTAGTCACATCACGCATACTGCCTTCAGTGCCACTTATACCGCCGTTTTCAATATTGAGCCTCGCATTTACAGACGCGTAGCGCAACTCTTCATTCTTTGTTTTTAGTCTCACCTCAAAATCGATCACAAAACCATGCTGCCGCAGCTCTTCCACAATCCGCTCTCTGTCTTGTGTATAATAGTAAAATGTGTCTACCGGCATGCCTATGATCTCTGACCTGGGGTATCCGGAATGTAATTCAATCGAAGGGCTGATCTCTGTAACAATACCTTCCTTATTGGTCTGATAGAATACATCCTGCACATTCTCAAAAATAGTTCTGTACTTTTTCTCACTTAGCACCAGATCATTCTCTATTTCTTTTCTTTTGGTAATGTCTTCAATTTGGGAAACATAGTGCAGCGGCCTGCCCGAACCATCAAACAACATCGTAGCCGCAATGATCACCCAAATCGGACTTCCGTCCTTATGTAGATAGCGCTTTTCGTATTTCACCTCTTCAATCTTTCCTGCTGCAAGATCATGAAGCAGATCCAGACTATGCTCCAGGTCATCGGGGTGTGTAATACCTTGAACACTGAGTAACTTGAGCTCTTCCTCAGTATAACCCAAAATCTGGCAGAGGCTCTTGTTTACCTTTTTCCATCTCCCCTCCGGGCTGATCATAGCCATTCCGATAAGTGAATGCTCAAACGCCTGTTTAAACTGGGCCTCGCTCTGCTGAAGTTCTTCCTCGAGCTGCAGACGTTTAGTGATATTGAAGGCTACCGTACCCACCATATTGCTCTGGCCGTCTGAATCCTGAAAAGGAAATTTATAGGTTTTATAATACTGGGGATGACCGCTTTTGTCCCTGATCATTTGATGGAACTCCTTTTTCTCGCCCGACTGAAGCACGTCCATATTATTATAATGAGCATTACGGGCGATGTCCTGCCCGAAGATTTCATCCAGGCTTTTACCAATTACATCAGGCAGCAGGCTGAAAGTTTCAAAAAAACATCTGTTCGCATACCTGAGGACATTATTATCGTCCGTAATCCAGCTGAGCCCCGGAAGCTCATCCATAAATATTCTGAACCGTTTCTCGTCCAATGTAAATCCGTCGTCTTTATATTTCATCATACTCGTGATATCCGCATATAGAATATCGTCATTTTTTAATAAAAAACATAAAAAGAGACGTTTTGATTTCTTTTATTTATAATAGAAGACCTTACCTGCTTTCAGTGTAAGCATGGCAGTGAAGATGAAATCGGGATCGAGCCTTTTGGCAGTCTGTGTAATCAGTCCTGCACTTCTCGGTACCTTACCATTAAAGACCACCTCTCCGTTATGAAGAACTTTCACCTTCTTATCGAGGTCTAACAGAATGTCATTCAGATAAATATGGAGCTCGGTATGCTCGTTTTTTTCGACACTAATCACATTACCCGATATAGAGACAATAGATTCTGCGCCTGTCTTTGCTTCAGATATAGGTACACCGAGCCAGTAAAAGGTATCGTGATGCCTGTCATCCTGTTTCCATGCTACCTTCTTTGGAAGTGGATTTCTTGTAAAGGAGGCCATCCATGGAACTGCAACAGTATCTTTTCTGCTCATCCAGTGCGGCATACCCTCATAAATGTGTACATCGTGCTTAAAGCTGCCCGGTTCGGTGCTTTCCAGGCTGTCGAGTTTTTCACCCCAAACTGCTGCAAGTTCATTTCTCTTGTAAGCACCATCTGCCCCGCCCATATAGATCGCGAACGGGAGGTTCCTCAAATTTAAGGCAGCGGCATCTCCAGGGTGCCCGGCCATCATAGCAGCTGCAGCCCAATGATCGGCCATTCTGGAGGCAATTTGAAAGGTGCCGTCACCACCGGCAGAGTACCCCATCACGTAAACCCTATTTGGATTTACTTCTTCCATCAGTACGGCTGCTTTTATGATCTGCAAAAACATGGTGTCAATATGGTCTTCATGCCAAAGATTCCAGGTATCGGTCGGTGCCCTTGGAGCCAGATAGATACCTTCTGCCGGGGTATAAAGAGAAATTTGATTCTTCCATTGCTGATCATTGGCCTTTGGTGAAGTGTTGCCTCCGCCATGCATAGAGATGTAAAGACTCCTGCCCCCTGCAGGCTTATCGCCTAGTTTCCTGTATTCAAACTTCATCAGGTAATCCCCGTATTTTACCTGCTTATTTGTCCAGATTTCTTCTGCGTACTGTTTTTGCAGGCTGGCTTCATGTGCATAAGCACTCATAACAAGCTGTGCTGCACTTTGTTTATTCAGCTTCTGCGCCGATACGTTAAATACATTTAAGAGACAGCTGATGAGTACTGCAAAAAAAAAGAAAGTTCTGTTCATATCAGGAGGCTGCAATTGTGTTTTCAAATATAGAAAGATACGGATTCGTTTTACATTGATTTGGGCTAAAGTAAAGATTTGTTCACAAACGGGGTACCTTTTGTGAGCAAACGCCGAGCAAACCCCGACTAAATCGCGAACAAAATAGCAAGAAAAAGCTTTCAATAATTGCTTAAAATCCTATTTTTGATGACATTAGCATATCTAGAAAAACCATCGGGTGCAGCGATACCAAATAAAGGGTCATCACCAGGGAAAAACAAACGTATACGTATGAAAAAACGCATTGCCATATTTGCTTCAGGATCTGGGTCTAACGCACAAAAACTGATGGAACTTTACAAACGCAATCCTGAAGTGGAGATTGCACTGGTACTTACCAATAATCCTGATGCTTATGTATTGCAGCGTGCAGATAATTTCGAAATACCGACCCATATCTTTGACAGAAATGAGTTCTATCATACAGACAACATTATAGATCTTCTGAAAAACCTGGACATCGACCTGATCGTACTGGCAGGGTTTCTTTGGCTGATCCCAAAAAAACTGGTTATCGAATATCCCGGAAGAATTATAAATATCCATCCTGCGCTCCTTCCCAAGTTTGGCGGCAAGGGCATGTATGGCGACCATGTACACAACGCGGTTATCGCCGCAGGCGAAATTGAAGGCGGAATTACTATACATTACGTGAACGAGAATTACGATGAAGGGGAATACATTTACCAGGGCAGGTATAAGATCGAAAAGGACGACAACCTGGAAATGGTTAAGTTCAAAGGACAGCAACTCGAACACCTGCATTACCCAAGAATAATCGACGGAATTATAAAAAAAATCAAGAAATAGACATGATATAATATACCATCGCTCCGGTCCCGGCGCGGGCTTTCTGTGTACCTTCTGCGCAAAAAGAAATCGTTTTACGCAGAAAGCGCGGTTTAGATCCGGTTCTGCCCCGCATATGCCCGTCATTATCCCGTTTAAGCTATCAGCTTATATTTTTCTTTATTTTTTTGTTTGGAATTGTTTTGGACAAGGCATATTCGGGCGTCCATACCGGTCGGCAAAATGAAAATTGATTTTCCTTTAAAATACTGAAAACAAGCATTTGCCATTAAAAGAAAAACGGGTATCTTTGCGGCTCAAAATTTTTCTCTGATGAGTCAATCTATAAAGATCAAAAACGCTTTAATTTCAGTTTATTACAAGGACGGTTTAGCGCCTTTGGTTCAATTACTTGCCAAGCAAGGTGTGCAATTGTTTTCTACCGGAGGTACAGAACAGTTTATTAAGGATTTAAATTTGCCCGTTACAGCGGTGGAAGACCTTACCGGTTATCCATCCATCCTGGGCGGAAGGGTAAAAACCCTGCATCCGAAAGTATTCGGCGGGATATTAAACCGCAGGGCGCTGGCTTCAGATCAGGAACAGATTGCCCAGTATGAAATTCCTGAAATAGATCTGGTTATTGTAGACCTGTATCCTTTTGAAGAAACTGTGAAAGCGGGTGGCTCAGACCAGGAGATCATCGAGAAGATCGATATCGGCGGTATTTCTCTGATAAGGGCAGCTGCCAAAAACTTTAACGATGTGGTGATCCTTGCTTCTAAGGATGACTATGCTGTTCTGCAGGAACAACTGGAAGCACAAGACGGTGAGACTACCCTGGCACAGCGTAAAGCTTTTGCAAAAAAAGCATTTCACACTTCCTCTAATTATGATACTGCAATTTTTAATTACTTCAATACAGAAGAACCATTATCGGTCTTCAAACACAGCATCTCGCAGGCTCAGACTTTAAGGTACGGTGAAAACCCGCACCAGCAAGGGGTATTTTATGGTGATCTGGATGCGATGTTCACTAAGCTGAACGGCAAGGAGCTCTCTTACAACAACCTGGTAGATGTAGATGCTGCAGTAGCACTGATAGACGAGTTTGAAGCACCTACTTTTGCCA